>JAEEXW010000108.1 GCA_016287995.1 Bacteroidales bacterium | reverse complement strand
GAGAATCACGAAAATGACAAACGGTGTCAGCACGTTAGGTGGCTTGAAAATTTGGTTTGACACTTCGGTTTCAAAACTTAACACTCAGGAAATTGGCGACTTTTTGGGCGAATTTTCTGGTGATGACAAAATCGTAACTATTAGAAAAACAGGACACTACCGCGTTACGGGCTATGATCTCAGCACGCATTTTGACGATGATATAATTTTAATTAGAAAATTCAATCCCGAAGAAATTTATTCTTTGGCGTATTATGATGCGGACATGGAGTTCTGCTACTTAAAGCGGTTTAAGATTGAAGACAGCGACAAAGAATTATATTTGTTGGGCGATAGTCTTCAAAGCAAACTTTACGATTTGACGGTTGACCAAAATCCTATTTTGAAAGTTACCTTTGGTGGCAAATATGCTGACCGTCCCGAAGAAGTAATTGACGCTGTGGAATTTATCGGCGACAAGAGTTATAAGGCTCACGGTAAGCGAGTTAGCATTTATACTGTTGAAACGATGAAGTTTGAACACAACCCCGAAGTTCCGGAAGACGGCGAAGATGATAATCCCGATGACAATCCAGACAACTGGGAAGAACCTGATTTTGAGGTTGTTGACGGCGAAGGTCAAACGGTCATGAAATTGTAAGAAGATGAAATATTTTTTTATCGGCATTGCCGGTTCGGGCATGAGTGCGGTTGCACAGTATTTAAAAGGCAAAGGGCATAAAGTTTCAGGCTCGGACAGAAAGTTTATTAACGGCGGCAGCAATGAGACACGTCAAAAACTCGAAATCTTGGGCATAAAATGTTATCCGCAAGGCGAAGGCGTTTTGGACTCTGATACTGATTTTGCGGTGGTTTCCACTGCGATAGAAGATACGGTCAAAGAATATAAAGCGGCAAAAGACGGCGGTGTAAAAATTTTGCACCGTTCGGATTTGTTAGCGGAAATTTGTAATGCTAATTTTACAATCGCAGTTGCCGGAACCTCTGGAAAATCCACGACTACGGCGATGATTTTTCACGTGCTTCAAGAGTGCGGCTTTGAACCTTCGCTGATAACAGGCGCAGGACTTATCTCTCTGCAAAACAAGGGATTAATCGGTAATGCTTTTGTCGGAAAATCAGATATTCTTGTTATCGAAACCGACGAATCGGACGGTACAATCACAAAATACAAACCGAAAATAGGACTTATTCTCAATATTGACAAAGACCACAAAGAAATTTCAGAACTTGTGCCGTTGTTTGAGACTTTTAAACGCAACACGAAAGAAACTTTAATCGTAAATCTTGACAATCCGCTGTCAAAAAAACTTGATACGGGTCATAATTTTTCGTGTCTTGACTCCGGGGCTGAAAATTACGGTTACGATTTTTCGCAAGATATTTCAGGGATAACGTTTTATTCTAACAATCAACGCTTTACGCTCTCTGTTATTGGTCATCATAACATGGAAAATGCTTTGGCGGCTCTTGCGGTTGCGAGAATTTTTAAGGTAAACGATCTTAAAACGGCGGCCTCGTTAGCAAAATACGAAGGTATTTTCCGTCGTAACAGAATCGTTTTTAACGATGGCAAAATTATGGTTATGGACGATTTTGCGCACAATCCTGCCAAAATTTGCGCAACGGTTTCAGCATGTCAAAAGATTTCAAAACGGGTTTTGGCATGGTTTCAGCCGCATGGTTTTGCGCCGTCGCGTCTTATGAAAACGGAACTTATAGAACGCCTTTCAGAAATTTTGCGCGAAGACGATATTATGATTTTTTCAAAAATTTATTACGCCGGAGGTACGGTTGATAG
Organism: Bacteroidales bacterium; assembly: GCA_016287995.1. Taxonomy (GTDB): domain Bacteria; phylum Bacteroidota; class Bacteroidia; order Bacteroidales; family UBA3824; genus UBA3824. Next base: position 6,418 of record JAEEXW010000108.1, on the reverse strand, counting down.
GTCAATAAGCGCGGAAGAATTTACGGAAGGTCTGCAAAAAAACGGCAAAAAATCCATTTACATAGACGACAGAAACCTTTTAGCAGATTTCTTAAAAAAAACGGTCAAAACCGGCGATATAATTTTGCTTATGGGCGCAAGAGATACAACTTTGAGCGCGTTTTCTGAAAAAATTGTTAACGCCGTAAAAAATTAAAGGGCTGCCCGAAAAGGCAACCCTTTTTCATTAATTTCCAAAAATTGTTTTTATTTTTCCTTATCGTTTTTGGTAAATACGTTTTTGTAAACGATTCCTGCAAGAGCGGCACCTGTCAAAGGAGCAAGAATAAATACCCACAACTGATTCATAGCCAAAGCATTTTCAGAGAACAGAGCCTGAGAAATACTACGTGCGGGGTTTACGCTCGTGTTAGTCAAAGGAATGCTTACGAGGTGAATCAAAGTTAAAGTAAGACCGATTGCAAGACCTGCGTTGTTGCCTGCACCGCCGAATTTATCGGTTGCACCGAGGATAACAATCAGGAACAGGAACGTCAAAACGGCTTCGATAAGGAACGCGCCCAATGCGGTGCAGTCTTGGTAACCTGCCGCGCCTTTGTAGAACTCGTTTCCGTAACCGTTAGCGGCAAAATCTCCAACCGGCATACCGCTCTCTTTTACAATCAGGTAAAGGATTGCAGCGGCAATAATTCCGCCGACGATTTGCGCCAAAGAATACAGACCGAACTCTTTGCCGCTCATTCTTCCGCCCACAAACGCGCCGAAAGATACAGCCGGGTTGAGATGTGCGCCCGAAATGTGTCCGATTCCGTAAGCCATAGCAACAACCGTCAAACCGAAAGCGATTGCAACGCCCAAGAAACTTACCGTGCCGCCTGCAAAAATCGCCGTTCCGCAGCCGCCCGCTACCAAAGTGAATGTACCGATACATTCAGCAACTAATTTTTTTGTTAATGCATCCATTTTTTTGTGTGTTTATTTATTAATTAGAATTTAGCGAAAGTTAGAAACTTTATTTCAAACGGAGAAATTTTTTTTGTATTTTTTTTACAATTATTGATAATACATTAATTTACAGCCGTTTTTAAATACATTCTACAAATTCTCCTCAATAAACTTCACCATTTTTTTGTAAAGATGCCATGTTGTGTTGCCGCCGTAGATTCCGTGGTTTTTGTTGGTGTACTGCATAAACTCAAACTCCTTGTCAGCCTGAACCAAAGCCTCGCAAAAGACCATTGAGTTCTGCGGGTGTACATTGTCGTCGCAACTGCCGAAAATAAGCAAAAACTTGCCTTGAAGTTTGTCGGCGTATTTGAGCGGCGAATTGTTGATGTAACCCTCGTGATTGTCCTGCGGCAAGCCCATATAACGCTCGGTGTAGATGTTGTCGTAATATTCCCAGTTTGTAACCGGGGCAACCGCAACGCCGAGTTTGTAACTTCCCGCGCCGCGTGTCATAACGTTTGAAGCCATAAAACCGCCGTAACTCCAACCCCAGATGCCGAGCCGCGAGCCGTCAACAAATTTTAAACCCGAAAGATATTTTGAAAAACTTACCAAATCCTCGGTTTCAAATTTTCCGAGTTGACCGTAAGTGCATTTGCGGAACTCCGCGCCTTTTCTGCCTGTGCCGCGTGTGTCGGTGCAAGCCACCAAAAAGCCCTTTGAAACCAAATCGTTGTACCATTGAAATTCATAACGGTCGCTAACAAGATTGTAATTCGGACCGTTGTAACCGACTACCAAAACGGGATATTTTTTGTTTTCGTCAAAATCCGCCGGCTTTATGATAAAAGCAATCAGGGAATCGCCAGACGAGTTTTTCCAGGAAAAGATTTCGCGCTTGGGACATTGTGAAGTGGAAAGACGTGCTTTCAACGCCGCATTGTCTTCGATAACACGCATTTGAGTGCCTTTGTTGTCGTTGACGGTTATGTAATAAGGCGTTGAAACCGACGAATAAAAGTTAATAAAATACTTGAAATTCTTTGAAAATTCGGGACTGTTGACGCCGTTTTCCGTGGAAAGTTTTTTGCGGTTTTTGCCGTTTAAATCCGTAACGTAAACCGCCTCCTGAGCCGCATTTTCGCCGACGCCGGTAAAATAAACTTTCTTGTTTTTCTCATCAACGCCGCAAAATTCCAAAACTTCTTTCTTGTCGGAAGTTACCTGAGAAATAAGTTTTCCGTCCGACGAATAATGATAAATCTGTCTGTAACCGTCTTTGTCAGAGGTGATTAAAAACGATTTGCCGCCCGTTAGGAAAGTGATGGAAGGCATAACCGATTCTTCAATGTAACGCTTGTCGGTCAGAGTAAAAAACTTTTCGGTTTTTAAAGTGTTAACGTCAAACTTCAACAAATCCAAAGTGTTTTGAAGACGGTTCATTCTACAAATAGTTAACTTGCCGTCTTCGCCCGTCCATAAAATTCTCGGAACGTAAATATCCTCGTTTTCACCGAGTTCTGCGGCAAAAGTTTCGTCTTTGTCAAAAGAATAAATATGAACCGAAACCTTTGAATTTTCTTCGCCAACTTTCGGATATTTGTAAACGTAATTTTCGGGATAGTTAGCCTCTGAGGAATATTCAGAGGTAATGCCGCTGTAATATTGAAGCGTGTAACTTTTTACGTTAGTTTCATCAAACTTGATGTAAGATAAATACTTACTGTCGGGCGAAAATTCAAATGCCTTGTTAAATTCAAATTCTTCTTCATAAACCCAATCCGGCAGACCGTTTAGAATGAAATTCTTTTTGCCGTCTGTCGTAATTTGGGAAGTTGAGTTTGTTTCAAGATTTTTGACGAAAATGTTGTTGTCTTTTACAAAAGCAATTTTCTTACCGTCAGGTGAAAAAGTTGCAAGTTGAATGTACTCAAAATCGTCGCATACTTTGTCTATTTTTTTTGTCTGAATGTCATAAACAAAATACTTTGCCAAAAATGAGCGGCGGTAAATTTCCTCTGAATCGGTGTAAAAAAGTATTTTTTTCTCATCGGAAGAAAATTCGTAATCCTCAGCAAACCCTGCGTCATTAAAATTTGCAAGAGTATCCTCTACTTGTCCGGTTTTATAACCGTATTTGATAACTGAATTCGACTTCAAAACGGTGTAACTTTCGCCGTTATTCATTGAAACAATACCGTAAACGCCCCTTTGACGAAATTGTCCGCTCAAAATATTGTAAAGCGAAACGTTAGTTTGGGCGCAAACAGCACCCGAAATTAGCGTAAAAAAAAGTGCAAAAAATTTCTTCATAATTTTTATTTTGCCGTTAAATTATTATTTTTCATTCTCGAAATATATTGCTGAATTATTGCCTTCATTTGTTCTTCCATAAATGGAAGTTGAGGAAAACTGTCCTTTTGGGCAATAAGGTTATTTTTTAGCGAGAAATCTTTTTTGTAGTCAAAAATGCCGTAAAGTTGATTTTTGCTGTATTCAATCATCAGAGTATCAAGATAATACATAGAATCGCCATTGCGGTCGTTGAATACATAATTTACAAACGAAGAATCTTTTTCAAAAATATTCTTTCCAAAACTGAATATCGGCTTTTGATAGTTCAAAATGCTTAACAATGACGGTGTAATATCAACTTGCTGCATCAAACGTGTTGAATCACACTTGATTGGCAACTGTCCACCGGGCGTATAAAAGAACACCGGAATCAAAAGTCGTCCCATATTGTTGTTGTAATCGTCTCTGCACGACGGTCCCGTATGGTCAGCAGTGAAAACAAAAATCGTATTCTTAAACCACTCTTTGTCCCTGACTTTTTCAAAAAATTTTCTTATTGAATTGTCGGCATAACTGACAGTTTTATGCATCGGAATCGTACCTTTGGTGAAGACGGTTTTGTACTCTTCGGGCAAGGCAAAAGGCTCATGCGACGAAGCGGTAAAAACTGTTACGAAAAACGGATTTTTCTCCTCTGCAATTTTATTTGTCATATCGGCAAAATACTTCAAATACGGCTCGTCGAAAATAGCCCAAGTGCCGTCAAAAAATTCTTTATGCTCATACTCGTCCATACCGTAATAGGTTTCAAAACCGATTGAATTTGTAAACGCCTTAAAACCCAAAGTAGTATTGGGCGCACCATGAAAAAACGCTGTTGTATATCCCTCGTTTTTAAGCATTTCGGGCAGACCTTGTAAGTAATTGTTAGAATAAATGAAATAACAATATGGGTCAATATAACGGGGAATTCCGGCCATAGAAGCCGGCATACAGTCAACAGAGCGCAACCCGTTGGCAAAACTATATTCAAAAGAATAACTTTGAGCCAAAAGCGAATCCAAAAACGGAGTATAACCTATACTGTCGCGGTTGAAAAATCCCACAAACTCTCTTGAAAAGCCTTCCAAAAGAAACATTACGATGTTGTATTTTTTCATTTCGCCGCCATCGGTTTTCAGATTTTTTATGGGATAAAAGAGACTGTCAAGAGCCTCCTCCGGGAAAAATTTCGGGTCTTTATAGTCTGTTTGGTGAATGGTTGTGAGAATAGTAAAAGGCGTGTTGAGCACAAGTGCCGTTTCAATCGGACGCTTACAGTATAGGTCTGCTGAATCCTGTCTGAGCGGGTGCATTTTCCACGCCAAACCGCCTCTAAGACCGGCAAAGGTTATCAAAACGCCAACCAAAAACGCAATGCTGTGTACAGAATAATATACTTTTGGAGCAGCATAATCCTCAGAATGTTTGTTGAATTTTATCGGATTGTAATAGAGTTTGCAACTTAAAAAAATCATCGCGATGCCAAAAAGCCACACCAAAGGATATTCTACAACGCTGTGCATCAAAATTTTACCGATATTGTTTTCATTTGCAAATTCCGAAAAGAACATTGCCGTTGTCCGTCTGCCGCCAAACTCAAAATAAACCGTATCAGCAACGTTTATGAAAATGCCGATAGAATTTATAATAAGAAAAATTCTTTTGATAACTTTTTGATATTTAACAGTATCCCTGAATTTAAACGGAATAAACTGCGCCACAACCAAAGCGATATTCAAGTAAGCGAGCGCGCTGAAATCAAACCTCAAACCGCCCCAACAAATTCCGAGCATATCGCTGAACGTTGTTTCCTGAAAATGGGACAGATTCATTGCATAAAAAAACCACCTCGAAAGCATATAAACCGCCATCATCAAAAGCATATTGACGGTCATAATAAATCCCGGCTGTTTAGTAAAAATTCTCATCTTATTTCTTTTTAAAAAAAACGCCACAAAATTAATAAAAAAATGCAATAAAAAAAAGAGACTGCTTTGTTAAGCAGTCCCTTTTTTATTATTCTATTACACCCAACGCTTTTAATTCTTCTTTTGTAAGACTTGGCAAGTCGGTTGACTGAGTCATTTTTTCTACCACCAATTTGCCAACCTTCAAAGCATCGTCGGAGGTTTTGAAAACACGGTTTTCACCAATGACAGGGATGTTTTTCTGCTCGATGACCTTTTTGCCGTTAACGAAAACCGAATATCCGAAACCGTCTTCAATTTCTATTGTTTCAACGCGGAAAACAACATTTGAAACTTTTGTTTCATAACTCTTGTTATTACCGCAAGATACAATTGAAAATACAAACAATAAAATTAAAAAGTACTTTTTCATTTTGTCTTCTCTTCAATCCATTTTCTTGCATTGACGAAAGCCTGAATCCACGGGGAAACCTCGTCCGTTTTTCTGTCAAACGGATAATAAGCCCATTGCCACGGGAAAATCGCTCTTTCGGGGTGAGGCATCATCGACAAATGTCGTCCGTCGTCAGACACAATACCTGCCGCATTATAAGCCGAACCGTTAGGATTTGCAGGATATTCGCCGTAAGAATATTTGAGTGGAATATTATAAGTAGTTTCCTTATCTTGAAGGTCAAAACGTCCTTCGCCATGAGCCACCCAAACGCCTAACTTTGTGCCCGCTAAATCCTTGAACATAACAGAGTTGTTTTCCAATACATCAACCGTTACAAACGAAGATTCAAACTTTTGAGAATTATTGTGTTTTAATTTCGGGTGATTTTTTCTGCCCGGATAAATAAGTTCAAGTTCGTTCATCAACTGACAGCCGTTACAAATTCCAAGGCTCAGAGTATCAGAACGTTTGTAAAAGTTTTCCAACGCTTGACGTGCTTTGTCATTGTATTTCAACGCACCGGCCCAGCCTTTTGCCGAACCAAGAACGTCAGAGTTAGAAAATCCTCCGCAATATACCACAAAGTTTACGTCTTCTAACGTTTCCCTGCCGGAAGAAAGGTCGGTAACATGAACGTCTTTTACGTCAAAACCGGCAGTATAAAGCGTGTAAGCCATTTCACGGTCGCCATTGATACCTTTTTCGCGGATTATCGCAGCCTTAATGCCGGTCTTTTGTCTGCGCAAGTGATCAATGCCGTACTGGGTAA
>JAEEXW010000107.1 GCA_016287995.1 Bacteroidales bacterium | reverse complement strand
CGGTCTGAGTAAGGTTTTTAATCACTTGAATTACACGCTTTTGCGAATCAATATGAGGACCTTTGTTAGGCGGTTTTATTTGATACGTCGGAATTATCTGCGCCGAAATAAAATCGCCTGTTTTTTTATTCATTTTAACACGGAAAATCGGGGCTAAACCGTTAACGCCCTTGATGTTGATGTTGCTGTACGTTGCAAAATTTCCCATACTATAAGCGATGAATTTCCCTTTGTAAACCTCCACCGCCCTCGTAACATGCGGTCCGTGTCCCAAAACAATATCCGCACCCGCGTCTATAACCGTATGCGCAAACTTGTAAACATTGCCTCTGTTTTGACCCAAAAACGTCTCATATTGCCTCGTAACATGCTGATAATTTGCGCCTTCTGCACCGCCATGAAACGATACGATTACGATGTCGCAACTATCTTTCAGACGTTTTACCAACGCACAAGCATTGTCATGGTCGGTAATTTGAACCGTTCCCTGATTGGGCGCAAACGCACAAAAACCGTACTTCACGCCGTTTATCTCAAACTCTGCTGTCGGCTTTTCCGTAAAACCTGCCCAGTTGATTTCCAAACTATCAAGAAGGTGCTTTGCGTTTGTTTTACCGTATTCACCAAAATCGCCACTATGATTGTTAGCAACACTAACAAGGTTAAAACCGGCATCCTTAAAACATTTTGCGTACTTTCTTGGCATTCCAAAAGTAAAACACGTTTTCGGATCGTTACAGTTTTTCGCGCCGGTTTTAGTGTCGGTAAACGTACCTTCAACGTTGCAAAAAACTACGTCCGAAGAGTCAAAATACGGTTTCACTTCGTCCAAAAGATGGCTTGCATCGTTGCCGGGCGGACAATACGACATATCGGGGACAATACTGCCGAGCATTATGTCGCCGACCGCCGTAATTATAATCGTGTCGTTAACAGCAACAGTATCGGTTAAAACGGCAACCGTATCCTGCTGCGCGTTAACCGAAAAAGGCAATAACGCCGTCAGCAATAACAAAAATTTTTTCATTGCACTATAATTGTTACGGGTGTGTCAATTTGTCCCAAGCGGTTTTTTACCTGATAAGAAAAATATCCGGGGATTTCGTATCTCCCGGCTTTAACTCCCTGAGAAACAGCGACATTAAATTTCAATGTGATAAAATTTTTCTCAATCGGAAGTTTATACCATTGATAAAAAACTTTGTTGTTTTCAAAATAAAAATTGGCATTGTCGGACTCGCCAGTGATTTCCGTAGCCGCAAATCCCTCAGGCAAAAGTTGCTGAAACTGTGCATAACACGCCAAATCACATTTATTTATATTAACCGTCATTACAAACGAGTTGCCCTGACGGACAATCGTATCACCTGCAAGACATTGAGCAGTAGGAATTTGCGCTTTTACCAAAAGCGAAACAAAAACTGCCGCTAAGAGCATAAAGATTTTTTTCATGATTTTATATGTTTTTTAAAATTATTTTCAAGGTTTCCTCTGCGTTTTCCGACAAAGAAAACAACTGAATATCAGACTGTTTAATTGTTTTATATTCTGTTAAAAGACTTGTAGAAAGCCAGTTTTCAAACGGTTTCCAAAAGATTTTGTCTTGAAAAACAAACGGACGTTTTTTTATGTTTCCCATTTGCATAAGGGTTAGTGCTTCGGAGATTTCGTCCAAAGTGCCAAGACCGCCCGGCAATGCAACAAAAGCGCGTGAATATTTCCAAAACAAATATTTTCTTGCCGCCATATCGGTCAGCAGAAGGTGGTTTTCCTTGTCGATAAAATCGTTTTCGATACAGATGTCGGGAAACTCCATGCAGATTCCGATTGAGACGCCGCCGGCATTTTGAACGCCCTTGTTAACCGCCTCCATCAATCCCGGACCGCCGCCCGTTATGACTTCAAAACCCGCTTTTGCAAGACATTCGCCCGTCAAAACAGCCTGCTTATAATACTCCGTGTCCTCTTTGATTGATGATGACCCGAAAACCGCCACGCAGTTTTTATGTCTGTCCATAACGCTTTGAGCGTTAAGAATTTCGTCGTTTGCTTTTTGTAATTTTTCTCTTTCAGTCAGCATTTTCAATTCTAAATTTTGTCATCGCAAATTTAGATAAAATTTTTGAAATGGTCAAAAAAAAGGGCGGACACAACGCCCGCCCCAACATCGTAAAACTTAAAAATCTTATTTTACTTCCCAAATATCATTTGTTTCCAAAAGTTCTGCGAAATTGTGATATTTTTTCTGGGCTTTTAGTTCTTCAATTTGAGCGTTAACAGCCTCGTCGTAAGTCGGGGCTTCAACATCGCGAATCACGCCCAACGCAATCGGGAAATCTGGTCCTTCCATAAGCGCAAGTTTCAACTGCAACGTGTTGTCCTCACAATGTGCATCGTGAACCAAAACATCGTCTAACGTGTAACCGTTTTCACCGATTTTAACAACCTTGATTGAAAAACCGTCTTGAACCAGACCGAACTCGTTGTTTTCTCCGAACACCATTTTTTCGCCGTGTTTCAGATAAATGGCGTTTTTCTTTCTCACATCGGGTTTGTAAACAGAGTCGTGGGTTCCGTTGTTGAAAATAACGCAGTTCTGCAAAATCTCGCAGACAGCCGCGCCTTTGTGAGCGTAAGCCGCTTTCAAGACTTCCGCCGTACCGGGAGCGTCGGTTGCAACAGCCCTTGCAAAGAAATGTCCTCTTGCGCCGAAACACAACTCAGCCGGTCTGAACGGGTCTTCAACCGTTCCGTAAGGCGAAGATTTTGAAACAAATCCTCTCGGTGAGGTCGGTGAATACTGACCTTTGGTCAAACCGTAAATTCTGTTGTTGAGCAGAATCATTTTCAAGTCGATGTTTCTGCGGTTCGCGTGGATAAAATGGTTGCCGCCGATTGCAAGACCGTCGCCGTCGCCGGAAATCTGCCATACGGTAAGTTTCGGATTAGCCACCTTGCAGCCCGTAGCAATAGCCGCAGCGCGTCCGTGAATGGTGTTCATGCCGTAAGTTGCCATGTAGTGGGGCAAACGCGACGAACAACCGATACCCGAAATTACTGCCGTGTCTTCGGGAGCAACGCCGATTTCAGCCAAAGTTTTCTGTAATGAAGCCAAGAAAAAATGGTCTCCGCAGCCCGGACACCAGCGGGGCTGCCCTTTCTTAAAATCGTTTATTGTGTATTCCATTGTTTTTCAGATTAATAGATTTTGTTAAACGCTTCAACCAACTCGCCTACGTTAAAAGGCTGACCTTTTACCTCGTTGAACTGGTACGGTACAAGACCGTCAACTTTCATTCTCAAATAACCGGCAAACTGTCCGAGGTTCTGCTCTGCGACAACTACCTTTTTGTATTTTTTGAGTACTTCCGAAGTGTTTTTCGGCAAGGGGTTGATGTATTTGAACTGAGCCAAAGCCACTTTTTTGCCCGCCTGACGCATTTCGTCCATTGCGGCGTGAAGGTGTCCGTATGTTGAACCGAAACCTACAATCAGGAGTTCGGCTTCGTCTTTGTCGCCTTCAACCTGCAAATCGGGAACTTTTATCTTTTCGATTTTTTCAGCCCTCTTGCGGCACATAAGGTCGTGGTTTTCGGGGTTTGTGGAGATTGCGCCGGTTTTGTCGTCCTTCTCCAAACCGCCTAAAATATGCGTAAAACCTTTTCTTCCCGGAACTGCCCAATAACGAACCAGATCTTCGTTTCTCATATACGGTGTCCATTTTCCCAAAAGTTCCTCAGGAACATACGGCGGGTTGATTGCCGGATAGTCGGCCAAGTTCGGAAGTTTGAAAGCAGCCGAACCGTTGCCCAAATAAGCGTCGGTCAAAAGTACGACGGGAGTCATGTGTTCCAAAGCGATTTTTGAAGCCTCGTAAGCCGCCTCAAAACAGTCGGTCGGCGAGAGAGCCGCAAGAACGGGCATCGGAGATTCGCCGTTTCTGCCGTAAAGTGCCTGCAAAAGGTCGGTCTGTTCCGATTTCGTGGGAAGACCTGTTGCGGGACCGCCTCTCTGAACGTCCAACACAACGAGCGGAAGTTCCAATATAACAGCGAGGTTCATAGCCTCTGACTTCAAGCAGATACCGGGACCTGAGGTACTTGTAGCGGCAAGCGCACCGGCAAAAGAAGCACCGATTGCAGAAGCGCAGCCCGCGATTTCGTCCTCGCACTGAACCGTCGTAACGCCCAAACTTTTGTGTTTTGAAAGTTCGTGCAAAACGTCCGTTGCGGGGGTAATCGGGTAAGAGCCGAGATAAAGTCTTAGTCCTGCCTTTTCAGCGGCTGCGATAAGACCGTAAGCCGTTGCTTTATTACCTGTTATGTCCATATAACGGCCGGGAGTTTTGTCGGCGGTTTCTATTCTGTAAACGTTCATTGCAGAAGAGTGTGTGTTATGACCGTAATCATAACCGGCTTGAATCACCTTAATGTTAGCCTCTGCAACGCCAGCTTTTTTAGCGAATTTTTCTTTAAGGAAGTTGAAAGCGATTTCCAAATCCCTGTCAAAAAGCCAGCATACAAGACCGAGCGCAAACATGTTTCTGCATTTGAGAATGCTTTTTGCGTCCATGCCTGAGTCTTTGAGACAGTCTTTGACCATAGTTGTGAGCGGACAAGCGATAACCCTGTCGGGGTCGATGTTCATTTCCGCGATATAGTCTTCACTCTGGAACTGAGCCTTTTGAAGGTCAGCGGCTTTGAAACTGTCAGTATCGATAATAATCGTGGCATTTGATTTTGCATATTTATACTGCGTTTTCAAAGCAGCGGCGTTCATAGCGACAAGTACGTCGCATTTGTCGCCCGGAGTATAAACTTTTGTTGCGCCGATATGCACCTGAAAACCGGAAACGCCGGTCAGAGAACCCTGAGGAGCGCGGATGTCGGCGGGATAATCGGGAAACGTGCTGATAGAGTTTCCGACAGTAGCCGAAATTGTAGAGAAAATATTGCCCGCAAGTTGCATTCCGTCGCCGGAATCGCCTGAAAATCTTACGACAACATTATCCAAATTTTTGATTTGCAAATTGTTTGACATCTTATAACGGTTTATTGTTATGAATTTCTTTTTGGTGCAAAGGAAAACATTTTATATTAACTAAACGTTAAATGCCGAACTTTTTTTGAATATTTTTTCATTTTAAGCGAAATACGTATGCAAAAAAGTGAAAATTTATACAATTTTTAAAACAAAAGTCAAAAAAACTTTCTCCACGCCCAAAATTTTCTGTTTTTAAGATACGACAAATCCTTTTCAAACTCGTAACTTTCTTTTTCAAACGGAATATTTTGATAGGCGGCAAAATGTGTCATGCCTTTTAAGCGGTTTTTAATATAAAAAAATAAATACAGAATATAAAAAAAGACAATTAAAGTTTCTATTTGCTGATAAAAATGTATCTTTTCGTGATTCAAAAGCACATTAAAATTATATTCGGGGATTTCGTTTTTGCCGTGTTTTAGAATTATAAACGGAAAAAGCGTTATCCCCGAATATGTTTTTAAGAATCTCGTGAACAAAAAACGTGAAATTATCAGCATAATTTTTTACGCCCTATGGATTTTAAAGAATTTAATCATATTCATCAAATCGTCCGCCATTTCTGAAAGAGCCTCACAGTTAGTGGCAACCTCCTCGCTCAAAGCCGCAACGTGCTGCGTACTTGAATTGAAATTCTGAACGCCGATATTGATATGATTTGCGTTTGCAGACTGCTCCGTCGAAGTTATCGCAATTTCCTTTACCAAAGTCGTCGTCCTTTCGATTTCCGGTAAAACAAGCGTAAACGCCTCGCCGGTTTGTTTTGCAACTTCTTTGCCTTCGTTGCTGACATTGTCAATATTTTTTGCCGCAACAGCACAGTTTTCAGCAAGTTTTCTGACCTCAGCCGCAACTACAGCAAAACCTTTGCCGTGTTCACCCGCACGAGCCGCTTCAACTGCCGCGTTCAGAGCCAAAATATTAGTCTGAAAAGCAATTTCGTCTATAAACGATATTTTTGAAGCGATTTCGTTCATCATTTTTACCGTCTCCTGAGCGGCTGAAAAACAAGATTGAATCGTATCGCTGTTTTTGATGGCAATTCTTTCGGTTTCACGGGCGTTTTCGCTGTTTTGCTGAATGCTTGCCGCAATCTCCTCTACCGACGACGAAATCTCCTCCGAAGAAGATGCCTGATTATTAGCATTTTCGCTCATCTCCTGACTTGCTTTGTTCATCTCTTTTGAATACACCGAAATCTTGTCAGCAACAGAATAAATATTGCCTACGATGGTTCTGATATTGTCGTTAAGAGTATAAAGCGCGGTTTTAAACTGACTTATTTCATCATTTGAATTTCCCTTTTCAACGTTCAAATCAAGGTTGCCTTCCGAAAGTTCCGTTACAGTGTAAATGCCTTCACGAATCGGATTTATCACCTTGTGAATAATAATTTTGGTAACAATCCAAATGATTACGGCAGAAATCAAGATTCCCATAATTATCATAACGCGAGTTGCAAACAGACTTTCTTGAAGTTCGTCTGCCGCATTCCAAACCGTTGACGAGGTTTGGTCTTGAAGTTTTACGCTGTTGTCGTAAACACAATAACTCAGAGAATCAACCTCATACATCAATGAATACGCCTCGTCGTTGTTCAAAGCATAATCCTGAGCAAGCGAGATAAAATTGTCAATCATCTGTTGCGCCGAAGAAAAATCTTCGTTGCTAACGCCCTGATGTCTAACACGCGAAAAAATCATTCCAGCCGTTTTAAAATTCTTTTTTGACGACATATAACCGCGCGGATTTTTCTCCAAACCCATTGAAAAAAGTCTCAAAACTCTTTCTATAATTTGGTTGTTTTGAGCATTTCCAAGAGACTCCAACTTATCCGACAACTCTTGAAACATACCGTCAAGTTGCTCTTTTTGCCCTATACTTATTTCTTTTTTGTCGTAAGAAACCGCATATTTGGAACGCATATCAGCCAAAATTTTTTTTGTATCCTCAACTATGGGAATTAGAACCTCGTTTTTTCCGCTCATAAAAGCCTTCAAAGAATCGCATATTTCGTATGCCTTAGTAAAACTTGCCAAATTTTCAGCCTTATCTGTCTGGTTTTCAATCAAAACATAATAAATAAGACTGACTGTGGCATCGTTTGAAATTTCGTCAATATCCTCGCTGTACTTAAACTCTTGAAGATACTTAAACCTCAAATCCTTGGCATTAGTATTGATTACGCTCGTGTAAACAAATACTACCGCAGCCACAATTAGAAGAGGTAAAATTATCAATAAAATTGCCGTTAACGTTTGGGTTTTCAGCGACTTATCCATTGAATATTTTAAATTTTTCATAATGTTTTTATATTTTAACTTTTATGTTAATAATGATTACTTGTTCAAAAAAGATATTAAAAAGGCTGCCGCGCATATCCTCAGACATGCGCAACAGCCACTCTAAACTTAATAGTTATGAATAAAATTTATTCTACTTACCTAATTTAATCTTTACAGATTGAATATATTTTTCTGCATTTCTACCCTCGTTAGAAGAAGGATATTCAGACTTGATTTTCTCGTAAACAGTCAAAGCATCTTGCAATTTCTGTGCTTTCTCGTACAAAACGCCAAGTTTTTGCAAATAAAGCGGTGCAATCAAATTGTTTTTTTCTGCTTGCGAAACTGCTTTTTTGTAATAAGTTTCAGCCTTATCGGTCAAGCCTTTTTCCATATAAGCATCGCCCAAAAGTCCGGTTGATACGGGCAAGAGCATCGGGTCATTAGACGAAAAATCCTCTAACTGACGTATTGCATTGTCAAAATCTTGAAGTTGCATATAACATACTCCGGCATAATATTTTGCATTATTAGCGGCCTTTGTGCCGGAATATTCGTTCATTACTTTCAAAAATCCCGGATAGTTGCCATCGCCATTCAAAGCGAGATTGAAAGAATCCCTTTCAAAATACTGCTCCGCCATAAACATCTGCGCAGCGGCGTTGTTTTCTTTCGGGGTTTTAACAAATTTGATGTAAGCGTAAATACCGAAAATCACCAAGACTACGACAGCCAATCCCGTCAACAATTTATCTTTGTTGTCCTCTATGAACATTTCGGTTCTTCCTAACGAACTTTCAACGGTTTCCAACTGATCCTGACCGTTTTCGTTAATTTGTGTGTCTGCCATTTTAATTTCTTTTTTTCTAAAAATTACGGGTGCAAAATTACACCTTTTATTT
>JAEEXW010000106.1 GCA_016287995.1 Bacteroidales bacterium | reverse complement strand
AGACTGAGTATTCCATCTCGGAGTTCTCATTTCTGCGCCCTCATGATCGTCAGCCCACCATGTACCGTTGTCGTAAACGTTGTGCATACGGTTGTTACCAAAAGAGCCGAGCGGAACATCACGAGTTACATTGTTTACGCCATAGAACTGAGCGAATACCGACCAGCCTTTGTAGTTAACACCAAGGGTAGCGTTGTAAGAGTTTTGCGGAGTACCCGAATAATAAACGGGAGCAGAGTCATCGTTGTTGATAACGCCATCACCGTTGAAGTCCACGATATAATAATCACCAGGAATCTTGTTTTCTTCCTGTGCATCATAAGCCGGAGAAGCATAAACGTCATCGTATGTCTGCATAAAACCACCGTCAATAAATGAACGAGTTTGTCCGATTGCATATCCTGCTTGCTTGCGGTAAGAAGGATAAAATTCGGGGTCATCTTTTACGATGATTTCGTTTTCAGCATGGTTCATATTAAGGTTAGCCCAAACGTTAAGACCTTTAACTGCTTTGATATCTTTGTTGAATTTGAGTTCAACTTCAAAACCGTGAGACTTAACTTCTCCAAGGTTAGCAGTCGGAGCGTCTTGACCGAAGTAAGCCGGAATAGCACGTTGATCGCCGTTTACAAGGATGTCAGTTCTCTTGTCGCGGAAGTACTCAACCGAACCTCTAAACATATCGTTCAAGAAACCATAATCAAGACCAACGTTGAATTTTCTAACAACCTCCCAATGTACATCGGGGTTACCAACGGTGTTTTCACGATAGAATTGATAAGGACTCTTACCATCGCCTCCTCTTGGTTTTTCTCTCATAAGTGCTGACGATTCAGATCCGCCGAATGCAGTACCCAAAGCCCATGTTGAAGCATAAAGCCAACGTTTGTAAACGTTATCGTCTCCGATTTCACCGTAAGACAAACGCAATTTCAAGTTGTTGATAATACCGCTTTCACGAAGGTTGTCCATGAAAGACTCCTGAGAGATTGTCCAACCAATAGCACCTGAGTTGAAGAATGCGAAACGGTTGTCCTCAGAGAATTTTTCAGAACCGTTGTATGCGCCGTTGTATTCAGCAAAGTATTTGCTGTTCCAGTTGTAGGTTACACGGAACGCCCAGTTCTCACGACGTGCGGGAATATCTGAACCAGAAGTATTCTCCTGACGCTCGAAAAGTCCCATGACTGTAAAGTTGTGTTTTCCGATAGTCTTGTCGTAGTTGAGACGGAACTGATAGTTGAAACGACGGAAAGTAGACCAACTATTAAGTTGTCCGTTACCAGTAGACCAAGCAATCGGGTCTGTATAGTCAAACTCGTTAGACTTTTCTTTGTTGTCAGCAGGATCGTAATAAACTATACCAGTTTTCGGGTCAATTGATTTGTAACGAGGATTGTGATAAAGGTCGTTGATACCACGGCCGGTTTCCTCGAATCTGTTATCCCATGAAACCATACCTGTAAAAGAAAGACCTTCGGTAACAAACTTCAAGTCCTGCTCCAAAATAAGGTCGGTAGCGATGTTGGTAGTGGTTTTTCTTTGGTTTCCACCCAAGCCCACATTAGCAGCAGAGTTAGTTGCATTTGAATAACCTGAGGTAACGGGGTCAAGGTTTGCTCCCCAAGAACCATCAGCATATCGAGGCATGAATACATCCGGTGCAATGTTGTAAGCACCTGCCCACTGCTGAGCCAACTGCCATTCACCCATTGAAGAATAACCTGAGTTAGACCACGGAGTACGTTGTATAGCCGCGCTTCCTGCGAGGTTCGTTTTCAATACTGTATACTTTGTAATATTGAAGTCGAGGTTTGAACGTACGTTAACACGGTTGTAGTTGTAACCTGACTTATAACCTCTGGCATTTTCAAAATCCTTAAAAAGGTCGCCTTCATGAGCATAATCCACTGATGAGAAATAACGAACTACCTTGCTACCACCCATTACTGAAACGTTGGCGGTCTGTGCAGTTGCATAGTTTTTGAACAAGTAATCTTGCCAATCTACATTAGGATAACGCTCTGTAAGCAAATTACCGAACTCGTCAGTTGCGTTAGCATCACGATAACGGTAGTTGTTGATAAACTCTTGTGAGTTCATATCCTTCCAAGAGTCGGGATTGAGGTTGAGTTCGTGCTCGATAGCCCTATTGGTTGCCATAAGAGCATCGTAAGAATCAAGTTTACCGGGAAGTTTTGATACCACTTTTAATGTAGTAGAACCAGAAACGTTGATTTGTGCACGACCTTCTTTACCACGTTTTGTTGTGATGATAACAACACCGTTAGCACCTTTAACACCATAGATTGCGGTAGCCGATGCGTCTTTCAAAACCGAAATACTCTCTACTGACGAAATATCCACACTCGACATAGGACGTTCGATACCGTCTACAAGAACGAGCGGGTCGGAACCGTTCCAAGAACTTGAACCACGAATAATCATCGAAGGGTTCTCCGAACCGGGCATACCGGTAGATTGAATGGTTACAAGACCGGGAAGATTACCGGTAAGAGCCGTACCAAGGTCGCTGACACCAGTAGTACGCTGCAAAACCTCGGCATTTGCCTGCGTAATAGCACCTACGACTGATGCTTTCTTTTGTTGTCCGTAACCGACAACGACAACCTCGTCAATCTCCTTTGTGTTTTCGGACATCGTTACTTTGAGGTTGTTGGTAGCCACCATCGTAACGTTTTCATAACCGATAAACGAGAAAACGAGTTTTGCACCATTAGGAACGGTAATTTGATATTTACCGTCCAAATCGGTAATCGTACCTGAGGTGGTGCCTTCCACCATCACGGTAACACCTGGCAACGGTTGTCCGGCTTCGTCGGTAACCGTTCCCGTGATTTGCTTGGTCTGAGCCTGTGCCGAAAGCAATCCGCAGAACAATGTTAACATCATTGTCAGCAAAACCGCCCTCAGATTAAAGGAGCAGACTTTTCTGTTTAACTTGTCTTTCATAAAAAATAAAAAATTGAGATTAAATTAAAATACCTTTTAATGTTTTAATGTTTTTCTTTAACTCTTTTTTAGACTGACAAATTGTCATATACTAAAAAAATAATTTGTTTTAAGTTTCTTTCATTATTTTTCTTTACCTCCGCTTTTTTAAAAAATTTAACAATCCTTTTGTATTTTTTTGCAGTGTGAAATTAACACAAAAACCTTAGACAGACTAATCTGAATGTTTCAAAAGTTTACATTTTAGTAACAAAATGCCGTGTTTTTTTGTATTTTTGTTTCAAATAGAAAAATTATCCGTTTTACGAAACATTTATTTAACATTAAGAATGGTTGTATTTAACACACTACAAAAAAAATATCCCGGCCTAAAAACTCTTTTTTTAAGACCGGGTTAACAAATGTTATAGTGTCAATATGTCAGTAAATACTATTTAAAAATGTTCGGTAAAAATTCTTTCAGACATCTGCGCCAAGTAAGCCATTCGTGATGTGTGTCGGGCGAAACGTAATATTGCGGATTAACACCGAAACTCTTTAAATGCTCAACGAGTTTGTCAGTACCGAAATTTTCCTGACTTCCGATGCCAAGAAACATGTATTTTATCTGTTTGTTGAACTCGTCTGCCCTTGACAATATGCCGCCATAGTTTTGTTTTGCGTCAAGACCGAAAATTGCACCGCTGAATGCACCCATGTAATAGAACATGTCAAGATGCGTTAAAACTACGTCAAAAGTCTGATGTCCGCCCCAAGACAAACCCGCCATAGCGCGATGTTTCTTATCGGTGAGTGTGCGGAAGTTTTTGTCAATCTGCGGAATCAAATCCTCAATCATCACTTTATAAAAAGATGCGCCGTATGTGCTGCGCTCGGCTGTGTTAGGACCTCCGTTGCGGAAATCAAACGGTGCTTTAACGTCGCCGCTTTCCATAACTACAATCATTTCAACGGCTTTGCCTTCTGCGATTAAGTTGTCAAGAATATTTTGAGCAAATCCCTGCTTTGTCCAGCCGGTTTCGTCCTCGCCCATACCGTGTTGAAGATAAAGCACGGGATATTTTTTCTTGAAATTAGTTTCGTAACTTGCAGGGGTATAAACCATTGCTCTGCGCCATTCTTGTTTTGCGTTAGAGTAATACTGGAACGAACGAACCTGACCGTGAGGAATATTTTTCTTAGGACGATAATAATCACCCTCTTTGCCTTCGGGAATTTCAATACCGCCAGCCAAACGATTGCAGCCGAAATAAGTGTCAACATTCGGGTCTACGACTTGAACGCCGTCAACCAACATAAAATAATAGTGGAAACCCGGTGCAAGAGAGTCTGTAACGCAAGTCCAACTTCCTTTGTCGTTTTTTACCATATCGTATTTTTTACCGCAAATATCGGTCTGAACGGTCTTTGCGTTAGGTGCATTAATTTGAAAATAAGCGCGGTTGTGAGTATCTACCATCGGAAACTTTTTGCCCGGAATGGCGTTTTCGGCTGTTTTTGCGTCTTCGGGGATTTTCACCTCTTTATAAACTTCGTAGCCCAAGAGCGGCAACATTTTTTCACCGTAACGTTTGCCGAGTTCTCTGTAACCGGCTGCATCAAAGTGAAGATTATCAGCGGCATTGGTAAGGCCTTCCGCCGATACGACGTGCGAAGTATGAAGCGTTTTCGGCAAATCGTCGATAATAGCATTCATACTTCTGCAAAGGCCTTTACCGTCCGCGATAACGACTTCTCCGGCAAGCAAGGGTACTTCTTCTGGTTTAAGGTTTAGGTCTCCGAGAAGCCTGTCATAGACCGTCTTAACATATTCCGGCCACATTCTATCCCCTGTATTAGTTTCACCCTGATGTAATAAAATCCCTTTTATTACACCGTCTTTTTGCGCAAGTTTACCTAATTCCACAAGTGCTTTGTACGGGTTGTTATCGTATGCCGCCAACATTCCTTTCATCCAATGCGGCGACTTGTTTTTTGCATAATTTTCTACTGAGTCGGGCATAAAACCTTTGATGTCAATACCGCCGATTGCAACCATCACCACACCGACGCTAATACTATCAGGAAGGTTTTCGGTAAGCGTTCTGCCGAAATAGTCAGCCGGAGTAAGACCCGTATTTTGACGGCAAAGAGGCGGCAAAGCCTGATACCAATTGCCTTTTTTTCTGCCGCGCTGATTATCGTCAACGGCAGCCATCATCTTGAACCTCGGAGAAACACCTTTCAAATCCTGATCCTCGATTTTGGCGTTTCCTTCCATATTGGACTGTCCGAAACACAAATAAATGTGAAAATTCGGGTTCTGTGCTTTCGTTGCAAAAGCAGATAGAACAAATAGTAGAGAAAAAAGAAAATACCTTTTCATGTTATATTTTTTTTAAATCGATTTAACTATTATTTTGCAAATTTATGTAAATGAAACACAAAACCGGTAGTTTTTTGTTTCAAAAATTTATCTTTATGTTTCAAAAACCCTAAAAAATTTGTAATATTGAACAAAAACAGATAATTTCGCGCAAAAATATTTTTCAAAAAAATGAACAGTAAAATTTTATCAATCGGACTATTGACGGCAGGTCTGGTAATCAACTCCTGCCAAAACCAACAAACACCGTCCATTTACGAATCAGGCTGCACAAATCCTGTCATTTGGGCTGACGTTCCCGACCTTTCAATGATTAGAAACGGCGAATACTATTACATGACCAGCACAACGATGCATCTTAACCCCGGCGTTCCTGTTATGCGGTCAAAAGACCTCGCTAACTGGGAAATCGTAAGTTATTGTTACGATACTCTCGGCACAATGAACGAAACAACCCTCGAAAACGGCAAAAACACTTACGGCAGAGGTTCTTGGGCAAGTTGTATACGCAAAGTCGGCAAAAAATTCTTTGTCAGCACTTTCGACCAAGTTACCAATAAAACATACTTTTTCTTAACCGACAGCATTGAGACCGGCAAATGGGAAAGACATGAATTTTCGCCCTCGCTTCATGACCACACTGTGTTTTTTGAAGATGACGGACACGTTTATATGATTAATGGTAACGGCAGGCTTTCAATCAAGGAAATAAAGCCTGATTTCAGCGGTGTAAAACCCGAAAGTGAAAAAGTTTTAATCGAAGACGGCGGACTTCCGGCAGGCGGCAAAGAAAAAATGATGCTCAACGCAGAAGGCTCTCAAATATTTAAAATCAACGGCAAATATTATCTTTTTAACATCGTATGGCCGCAAGGCGGAATGCGTACCGTTGTCTGTCACCGCGCCGACAACATTTTCGGACCTTACGAGGGCAAAGTTCTGCTTAAAGACCAAGGCGTAGCACAAGGCGGTTTAGTTGACACTCCCGACGGACGTTGGTTTGCATACCTTTTCGGCGACAGAGGCGCGGTAGGCCGTATCCCCTACCTCGTACCCGTTGAATGGAAAGACGGCTGGCCTATATTAGGCGTTAACGGCAAAGTTCCTGACACTCTGGCTCTTCCGGTCAACAAAAGCCTCATTCCCGGCATCGTGGACAGCGACGATTTTAATACGGACAAAATAAAACTCGTTTGGCAGTGGAATCACAATCCCGTCAACGAATTATGGTCGCTCTCAGAACGTCAGGGCTTTTTGAGACTGAAAACCGGCAGAATAGACTCAATTTTCACCCAAAGCCGTAACATGTTAACACAGAGAACTTTTGGTCCAAAATGTTTCGGCTCGGTATGTCTTGATGTTACCAACTTAAAAGATGGAGATGTTGCAGGACTTGCACTTTTAGCGGGACAATTCGGCTACATCGGCGTAAAAAAAGACGGCGACAAAAATTTTATCACAGTTGTTGATAATCAACCCGTTGACTCGTTAAAAGGCGTTCAGCACGAGGTTGAAAGCACGGCTGTTGACGCTAATACAATATATTTAAAAGCAGATTGTTATTTCAAAGACCGCGCTGACACTGCAAACTTTTTCTACTCAGTTGACGGCATAGAATGGAAACAACTTGGCGGCAAACTTCAAATGGTATACCGCCTTGACCACTTTATGGGACAGAGATTCGCGCTTTTCAACTACTCCACAAAAGAAGAAGGCGGATACGCAGATTTTGACTGGTTTAAAATCAGTGAATAAATGAAATCAAAAATTATATTTCTACTGTGTATTTTGGGGTACTTAGGCACAAAAGCGCAAAAGTACCCCTCCCCTATGGATATTCAAAATGTTTTGAGCGCATCGTTTGCGGAGTTGCGCCCGAACCATTTCCATGCAGGGTTAGACATTTCGACGGGCGGCGTTATAGGCGTACCCGTCAAGAGCGTTGCCGACGGCTATGTCTCGCGGATAAAAGTCTCGCCCTACGGTTACGGCTACGGCTTGTATATTACTCATTATGACGGACATACAACAGTTTACGGACATCTGAGCGAATATGCTCCTAAAATTGATTCGGTTATCAGAAAAGAACAATACCGCATTCAAAGTTTCACTGCCGATTATTTTCCAAAAGAAGACGAATTGCCGGTAAAAAAAGGCGAAATCATCGCATATTCCGGCAACACAGGCTCTTCCGGCGGGCCACACCTTCATTTTGAAGTCAGGGACACAAAAGCCGATGCAGCCCTCAATCCGCTTGAATTTTTAGACGAAGTTGCCGACCATCAAGCCCCGACAGTCTACGGCATAAAAGTCTACGCGCTTGATGACACCTCAGCGGTCAACGAAAAATATTACAACCTCAACCTGATTCAAAACCGCACAATAGAGGCTTTCGGACACGTAGGTTTCGGAATCAATGCGGTTGACTTTTTTGATGTCGGCGGCCGGCCGTGCGGAGTTGTGGGCGTTAAACTTTTTGACAACGACACTTTGGTCTTTCATTCAGAATTGGAAAACATTCCTTTTGACAAGTCGCGGTATATCAACAGTTTTGTGGATTATGCGGAGGTTCAGAGCGACAACCGTTACATTCAGAAAAGTTTCATCGAACCCGGCAACTTTTTGGACATTTACAAGACCTGCCGCCCCGTCATCGTAAAAGAAGGCGAGGTTCACAACATGAGATATGAACTTACAGACTTCAACGGCAACAAAAAGACGGTAAAATTCAGCGTAAAAGGTCATAAAAACGCGGCTTTTGTAAAAGGGAAACCTGTGTTTCAAGAGTTTGACTGGAAGAAAGACCACATCATTGACACGCTCGGAATTTACGTCATGATAAAAGACAGCACCTTTTATAAGAACGAATTTTTGGAGTTTTCAAGGGAAGACTCCACAATTTTC
>JAEEXW010000105.1 GCA_016287995.1 Bacteroidales bacterium | reverse complement strand
GTGCAAGGCATTATGGTAGTTGCGCCTTCGGGACGGAAAGTTGTAAAAAAGTTTATCGGTTCGTGGTGAGTATTGGTCAAGCCGACGGGCAGAATAAGATGTCCGGCTTTGATGTTGAACTCTTTTATGAATTTTCGTGTGATGTGAAACTGTTCGAGAGCCACTTCGCCGCCTTTTTCCATTTCGGTTTCGTACTCGCCGTTTTCGCTGCCTGAACCCGCCTCCATTTCCATAGCCGTACCCGTACCGCCAGCCTCAAACTCGATTTCAGCGCCGAGAATCCATTTGTCGGAAAATTTATAATCAATCGCCAAAACAAATCTCGGCAATGAAATTTGAGCGTGATTGATTTCTGAATTTCCGTTTGTAGAGCCGCTCCAACGGTTAAGACCATAATTTTGCCACGAAGCAAGCATTTCGCCGTAGCCACCAAAACGAAATTTTTTGAACGTTGTGTCCTCTTGTGCGCTAACATTAAAAGTCAGCACGATAAATAATATAACAAAAATTTGTTTCATCTCTCTATTTTTTTTTCGGCGCAAAATTAGAGAGGATTTGTTTGCAAAGAAATACTTAAAAGTAGGTATTTTTGAAATAGGAAATACCTAAAAATAGGTATTATTTTTAGCAATATGGATTTTAAAATTAATAAATTTTAAGAAGTAGGGCTACTAAACTTAACTGATTTTAAGGAGGAATGAAAAAAAATAGTTAGTTATTTTTCAAAAAAAATTTGTAATATTGCAAAATAAAGTTTGCAACATATTAAAAATAAAACCATGAAAAAACAAATAGTTAATATATTAATATTCAGTTTATTAACAGTTTCTTGTTCTGAAGACACCAATAATACGACACCAATAGTCAATACAAAAAATGAATATAATTACACATATTCAGGACAAGTAGCAGGTTATGACTATCAAGATTTAGGATTGTCAGTAAAATGGGCTACAAAAAATTTGGGCGCACAAAATTATTACGATGCCGGTTATTACATTTCGTGGGGTGAAAATATGCCAAAAGGCGAATATACATGGCAATCATACCAACATTACGATACCCAGTCAAAAACAATTACAAAATATACCGAACTGACAGAAGATGAAAATAATTTAGTTAGATTGGAGCCCTCAGATGACGCAGCAACCGTCAACATGGGAGATCAATGGCGTATCCCGACAGACGAAGAAATTACAGAACTCAGAACAAAATGCGATTGGACATATCTTGAAACAGACAACGGCAATATCGGCTACATTGTTATCGGGCCTAATGGTAAAAGCATATTTATTCCTGCATGCGGATATATGAAAAACCAAGAATTAAAAATGTTTAACAAAAGTGTTTGCCTTTGGAGCAGTAATTTATCAATGCGCTTTGCTGCCAAAGCATACGAACTTACCGGCTACAATTCTTCTGATAATGAAGTTTTCAGATATGAAGGTATGAGCGAAAGATATTACGGAGAGCCTATTAGAGCAGTAACAAATTCTAACTAATCGGCATCCATTGCAAGTCTAAATCCGAGGTCTCTGAGACGAACACCGGGGAAGGCATTACAACGTTTTGCAATTCTGCAACTTTCGTCCAAAAAGCACCAAGACCCACCCCTGACAACTCGACAAGAGCCTCTCTTAGGACCTCTCGGATTGTCATAACTTTGACCACGGTATGGTCCGTACCAATCCTGACACCATTCCATAACATTACCGGACATATCGTAAATTTCCAATTCGTTATGAAAAGGAACTGAGCCTACTTTATGAGTTGTATTTTCTGAATTTTTCCCATACCAGGCTACCTCAGCAATCAAATTACTGCCGCTGAATTTATAACCGCCCGAACGTTTACCGCCACGTGCTGCATATTCCCATTCTGCCTCAGTTGGTAAACGGTATTTTTTACCTGTTAATACGTTAAGTTTTTGAATAAAAAGTTGAACATCATTCCACGAAACCTTTTCTACCGGCAAATCTCCTCCCTTAAAAAAAGAAGGATTAACCCCCATAACCGCTTTCCACTGAGCCTGAGTTACCTCAAATCGTCCAATATAATAACTATTGATTGTTACATAATGTTGTGGTCTTTCGTCACTACTAACATCATCGCCCTGTTCCGGTGTCGCCCCCATACGAAAAGCCCCTCCTTCAACAAAAACCATATCAAAATCCATCGAACCAACAACAGCCGGCTCACATGTAGCAGACTGAAACACAACAAAAATAAAAAATATTACAAACGATTTTAAGATGTTGAATCTCATAATTTTAATAAACATTTTCGGACGCTAAGAATAATCTTGATTGAAACGCACAAAAGTAGTAAACTTCAACAATAAAAACAAGAAATAAAGGTTAAAGTTGCTTAAATACGGGTATTCCGTAGAACTTAGTTTGTAGTTCTTGAATAATGTTGTTATTTTTTTGCTGAAAAAAAAAACTATTGCGGGGGTGCCTCCCCCGCAATAGTTCTAAATTTCGTTTTCCGTATTTTCGGTTTCGGCTACGAAAGCATGGTTAATTGCTGCGCCGAACCAAGCGAACCGAGTAAGAGTCGGTCACGTTGAACAAGTCCCTTGGGTACACGAAGTACTCGTTGAAGTCCAAACAAAACGCGTTGAGGTCGTCGCTGGACTCACCCGACCAGAAAAAACCGTAGTAGCCGCCGCCGATGACAGCAGGAAGAAAAATGTACGAATCGCCAGAAGTCGTAGAATATGTATGTCCTGACGCATTTGTTTTCTGTTTATCGCTTGCCGCATACGGTTTAAAAACATAATAGCCCTTATTAGTACCGTCATTGCCCCATTGCCAATAACAATTATCCCAAAGTGCCTTAAAATCGGCTTGTTTAGGCATATTGTTTTTTTCGTCAGGGGTAAGGTCAGACCATTTTATTTTATCATATAAGTTAGTCTGCGCCCAATAAACAGACTTACCAGAAGCATCGGTAACACCAAGGTCAACATAAATGAATCCAAGATTATAAATTTTGCCTGCAACGGTATTCTGACCACTACTGCCCATTGCTTTACCTACGGGTACAACATAATATTTGTCAGCAACAACTGTGATGTCTGTGCCGCCAAGTTTAGTGGTTTCAGCACTCAACGCCTTTATAAAAGCAGATTGGAGATTAACAACAATATCTAATCTTTCTGCGTCTTTACTCAGACTTCTGCGACTTAATAAATATAAGTCCTCGCTAAATTTCTCTACCTTAAAAGGTATTACATAATAAGCATTCTTTACTGCTGCCGCCAAATTATCATACTGACCACTTATTGTTTCGGGATTTGTGCCGAGTGTTGCAGTAAAACCATCCTCAGAAAGAAGTGCTACTTCATCAGCATAATTTACCGTTGCCTCATAATTACCATTTGCGTCCAAAATAGTAATTGTGCCGTATACATCATCACCTTCTTGTCCGAAAGTAAATTTTTCTCCTTCTTCAAACACCAAGGCTGTTTCATCTTGATTTGTCGTTACCTTGGAAATGCTTTGTCTTACTTTACCCTTTATTGTAAGGGTTTTAACAGTTTTTGTTACGGTTTCGATTTGTTCGCCGCCGTTAACAATTTCGTCTGTTGAATTGTTGTCGTCTTTGCTGCAAGAGGTTGCAAGCAACAAGGCTGCCGCAAAGGGCAATACTTTTAAAAACGTTCTTTTCATGTCTATTTTCCTCCTTGTTTTAATTATTACTACCCCAAGAACTTGTACTTAATGCTCCACTGTTACTGAAACTTGCAGTGCCTGTAGTACCCAAAGGTCCGCTCGCACTAAGTAGCGGGGCTTCCATATTCAACTCGATTACTTCAAAATCGGGCTTAACGTACTTTTTTCTCGTCGGTGTACTAACGACTTTTTGAATCTGTTCTTTCATAGTATGAAAAAAAATTAAAATTATTACTAAAAAAAAAAATCCCTTGCAGACCGAATTTTATTTCCGTCCGCAAGGGATTTTTGTTTATATCTTAAAATACGGGTACTGAGTTTTACCCCCCCCGTAAAGTATTCTGTACTTTTATTATATTTTGAGTTACTTTAATCATTTCTTATTATTCGATTAGTTTAACAACCGCAAAGTAAAATTAAATAATTTTAACAGACAAAGAATTTGTGTTAAGTTAGTATTAAAATTTCGTCTTTTATTAAGCCGGTAACTAAGTCAAGCACAACTGCAACGAAGGCGGCTTTTCCGACCATCTGCCGATGGTGATAAGAATAAAAGAGTAAAAAGTTAAAACAAATCATCTAACACCACCTGATACTGCACATCGGCTGAATACATATTTTTTTTCAAGCCAAATGTTGTTATCCAAACGGGGATAAGCCCGCATCTTGTGCCGGATTCGGTGCGAAAAGATTCTATGCGGTTTCTCATCGCCATATCGTCATCTTTTGAAATGGTGTACGGACTGTCGGCAAATTTCATTTCACAGACGTTGATAATTTTGTCAGCACGTTCTATCAACATATCAATTTGTGCGTTAGGCTCTGATTGGCGGCTGCGCCAAGAATAATATTCTACCGCTATACGGCTAAGTCCCAATGCTTTGCGGATATTGTCAATATGCCAAAGACAAATTCTCTCAAACGCCAAACCGTTCCAAGTATTAATAAGCGGTGTCCTCTGACGGTCTTGCCAAAAAGTCTTACTCTGCGCTTTTAAAGAAAATGTCAGATGAAAAAGTGTAAACAAATCAATCAGTTGATAATAAGCATCGCGTTTTTTAACCTTGCCGCGCGACTTGCCGTAAAAACACCTTATCAAATTGCTATGTTCCAAATCTTCAAGAATTTGGGTGAGTTTACCGTTTTGCGGAAGTTTGGTTGCCTCGGAAATTTCAGCACGGGTAAGACCGCTTTTGCTTTTGGCGAGGGTTTCGATAATTTTCATATACGATTCGGGATTGCGGAAAAGCGAATTGTAAAGTTGACGGTATTCGCGGTGCAACTCGCCCGCCTCGTTAAAATAAAGGTCGTCAATATTAGCGGCAAGAGTTTTTTGCTTGTCAAAAAGATTCAGATAATAAGGTATGCCGCCAAAAACCATATACGCTTCGGCGATAGTGCGGCGCGGCCATTGTATATACTTGGATTTCAGAAACTTTTCTGTTTCAGCAAGCGAAAACTGCTGCAAATAAATATTGCCGGTTGTACGGTTATGAAGTCCGCCGTGATTGTCAATAATATTGCCGACAATCCACGATGTAGCCGAGCCACATACAATCAAAAGAATGTCGCGGCGGAAGGCGGCAAACGAGTTCCAAAAATATCCCAATGCCTTCACAAAATCGGTTTTCGGAATGTCAAAACAAGGGATTTCGTCCAAGAAAATCACCTTGCGCTTTTTGTCGGATTTTTCTATCACTTGCGACAAATCGTCAAACGCCTCCAACCAATTTTTAGGCGGATTACCCTCAAAACCGTACTTTTTTAAAGAGTTAAAAAATGCAAAAAACTGCATTTCCTTCGCCCCGTCAATAATGCCTGAGGTTTCAAAGGTAAACTCTCCTTCAAAATACTGTTTGATGAGATAAGTCTTGCCGACACGCCGTCGTCCGTAAACAGTTATAAACTCGCTTTTTGTTGATTGATAGAGTGTTAACAACCGCTTTGACTCTCTTTCCCTGCCTATAATATCTGCCTTCATAATTGATTTCTTTTGCCGGCAAAGGTAAGAAATCTCTTTCAAATCTCCAAATATAGGTTGTCTAAATCTGCATTTTTTTTGCAGTTTTAGACAACATATCCGAGATTACCTGTCTAAAACTGCATTTTTTTTGCAGTTTTAGACAACCTATCTTATAACGATAACATTTTTTTTAAAAACTCCGCAAAAATTGTTACCTTTGCCGAAAATTAATTATTATCCAAAATTAGAGTTATGAAAAAAAATTTATTGGTATTGTTCCTTATGGTTTTTGCAATGCAAATTGCTGAGGCTCAATACATTAGTTTCGAGAGAAACAAAGGCGGGTTTGACCTGACCAAATGCAGCATTATCTATTCCGATGACGAGTGGGAAGGCGTAAAAACCGCCGCAAAAAATCTTCAACAAGACATCTTTGAAGTTACGGGCAAACGTCCCGAACTCAACAATCAAAATGCTGACTACAAATTGATTGTAGGCACTATCGGAAAGTCAAAAAACACCGACGCCCTCATCAAAAAACAGAAATTGGACGTTTCAAAAGTCCGCGGACAATGGGAAGCAGGCATGATTACAAAAATCGATGACAAGACTTTTGCAATTTTCGGTGCCGACAAACGCGGAACTATTTTCGCCGTTTATGACATCAGCCGCAACATAGGCGTAAGTCCGTGGAAATTTTGGGCTGACGTGCCGACCGAAAAGCATGATTTTGCGGCATTTAATATCGAAAAAACGGTGGTATTTCCCTCTCCAAAAGTCAAATACCGCGGCATTTTCTTAAACGATGAAGCACCTTGTCTTAGCACTTGGGTAAAAAATACGTTTCCGGATTCAGAGTGTCCGACGGCTGTTCCGGAACTTGCAAAAGGCATGAACAGTCATTTCTACGCGAAGGTTTTTGAACTTTTGCTCCGTCTGAAAGCCAACTTTATGTGGCCTGCTATGTGGGGCAATGCTTTTTATGC
Source organism: Bacteroidales bacterium (assembly GCA_016287995.1). Classification (GTDB taxonomy): domain Bacteria; phylum Bacteroidota; class Bacteroidia; order Bacteroidales; family UBA3824; genus UBA3824. The sequence goes on along the minus strand of JAEEXW010000105.1, from coordinate 1,630 downwards.
CGACGATACCGACAACAGCCGCGTTGCCGACGAAATGGGTATCGTAATGGGCACCTCTCACCACGAACCTATGGCACGCAACCATCAGGAATGGGCTCGCAGGCGTGGTGCTGACGGCGCATGGGATTACGCTAAAAATCAGACTGTTATCGACAAATTTTTCCGTGAAGGAATCCGCCGCAGCAAAAATAACGAAGACCTTATCACTATCGGTATGCGCGGCGACGGCGATGCTCCTATGGGCGGCAACGAAGGACACGACGACGAATACGTTATGCAGTTGGAACAAAACAAGCGGCTTATGGAGCGGCTTTTTGACAATCAGCGTAAAATTATCGCCGAAGAAACCGGCAAACCCGCTTCCGAACGTCCGCAAGTTTGGGCGTTGTACAAAGAAGTTCAGGATTATTACGATGCCGGACTACGTGTGCCGGAAGACGTTACGATACTTGTCAGCGATGACAACTGGGGCAATATCCGCCGCGTTCCCGACCATCAAAGAGCAGGCGGCTGGGGCATTTATTATCACGTTGACTATGTCGGTGCACCCCGCAATTCCAAATGGCTAAACGTAACCCAAACGCAGCAAATGTTTGAACAACTTTCGCTTGCATACGATTTCGGAATAGAAAAACTCTGGATTCTTAACGTCGGCGACCTCAAACCGATGGAATATCCCATTCAACTTTTCTGCGACATGGCATACGAGCCAAAAACCTACAATTTACAGACAGTTATCAACCACACAGAAAAGTTTTTTGAAAGCGTTGTCGGAAAGGATTTCGCCAAGGAAGCCGCAAGAATTTACAACCGCAACTGCCAATATATGGCTCGCGTAACGCCTGAAATGTTGGACGCTCACACTTACAATGTCGCTACGGGCGAATTTAAACGTGTTGCCGACGAATATGCACGTTTGGAAGCAGAGGCTCTACGTTTATGGCTGTTAATCCCTGAAAAAAACAAAGATGCTTATTTTCAGATAGTTTTGTTTCCTGTTCAAGCAATGGCAAACCTTTACGACATTTATTACGCACAAGCCATGAACCGTTATTGCGCCGAGCGTAACAATCCAGATGCAAATTATTGGTCAGACCGTGTTGCCGAATGTTTCAAGCGCGATTCCGTACTTTGTGCGCAGTATAATCATGACATTGCAGACGGCAAATGGAACGGCATGATGATTCAGAAACACATCGGTTACAAAATGTGGAATGATATGTTTCCGCATGACATGTTACCAGAAACTCAACGCGTTGCCGTTAAAAAAGGCGGCTGTGTTTTCTCTCACGGCAATGGTTTTGTGGCAATTGAAGCAGAGCATTTTTATTCTGCAAATGCTGACGGCGAGGTTAAATGGGAAGTTTATCCATACTATGGTCGCACCCGCAGTGCTGTGGCTTTAACTCCTTATACTAAACCGGTCGGCAATTCGTCGTTGACATACCGTTTTACGTTGCCGGAAGGTTTTGCAGACTCTGTCAAAGTACACGTAATTGTAAAATCCACACTTGATTTTCAAAACGTCGGCGGACATCAATGCGGCATATCTATTGACGGTGGCGAGGTTAAAACTATTAATTTCAACGCCGACCTTCTTGACAAACAGCCTTATCAATATACAACTTTT
>JAEEXW010000104.1 GCA_016287995.1 Bacteroidales bacterium | reverse complement strand
ACTTTGTCCTCGGAAAACATTAGCGATATTATTTAGTTTAACTTCTTTTTTGACACTTTAAAGTTACTAAATATATCGCTAATTTCCTAATTTTCAGATAATTATTTTTGAATTATTTTCGTCGAACTCACGTTAATTTAATAATTCTCTTTACTTTTCTCATATTTAATTAAAAGTACCGTCATTGTGGAAAATCTTGCAGATACCATTCTACAAGTTTCCATTCCTCATCATATTCCATCACATAATCAAACTCGCGAGGCTGTTTATTCTCTTCAATGACCTTTTGCAAAATTGCATCCACCTTGTTGACATCATGAACCCTCCAAACAACATGACACACGCCATCGTATGTTTCACGGAAAAGAAACAGGGCATTAGGCTTTTCCGGATTGTCGTTAAAAATCTTCTCAAGGCTTTCACAATAATCCTGAATAATGCTTATCTCATTTCCATTAGACATGCCATTATTACCGACATCATTCAAGTAAAATACAATAGAAAGATTCCAACCAAAAATATCTTTGAATTCAAACTTTTTTAGACTATCTTGAATAACAATCACGACAGGATTGCCATCTTTTGTCTGTGCTTCAACAGAGCAATACGATTCTTCGGGAAAACAAACGTTAACTACATTTTTGTATGACATATACGTTAATTATACTATGAATGGGTATTATACTATAATTATGATGACACAATCCTTGCCTCCGCACAAGAAACTTTAATTTTGCGACAAAACACGTTTCACCTCATCAATAGAAATAGAAAGTTGCGTAGCAATCTTTTCTGGACTTGCACCGAGCGAGGCCGACAACTTTATCATCGCAACCAATTGATTATCCTTTTCCGCCAATTGGTTATCCTTTTCTGCTAATTGATTTTTCTGCTCTGCCAATTGATTATCTTTTTCTGCTAAAAGTTGCTTTTTCTCTTTTAACTCATACTCAAGATCTTCTCTCTCGGCTTGTCTTATTGTCCATAAGCGTTCGGCATAATCTTCAAGGTCGAGATTTCGGCGTAGTTGTTCATCTGCTGAGGCATGAAGCAAACGTCTGAATATCACATTAAAATCAGAGTCGTAATCGGCTGTATCCTCGGTAAGTTCAAGGTAACGGTCATCGTTTTCCACCTTATAACGCTGATCGAAAGCACGCAACATTTTTTCCAAAGGTTTCTTTGGACGTTCGGGCAGAAATGGAAGTTGTATGATATACAAGTCGTAGGTCATACCTTTAAGAAACTCGCATTGCGTCTTAAAATTCAAAACGTTGTTGTCCTCATCGTAAAAGACCGTACTACCTTTAATTAGCGGGTATTCAAAACCCTTGCCTAACGAATGACCAAGTATAAAAATGCCATAAATACGGCGCGGCTTAAGGACATTATAAGGCGTTTTATCTTTGTCGCGATGATATTTAACAATAGTGTCAGCGTTTGACTTGCTTGCCATCTGTATGCCAAAATAACTGCGAAATCTCATCACTTCTTCCGGCTCTGATGCCTTTTGTAGTTCTATCGTAACAGTTTCTTTTGTGCCGTCGGGATTTTCAATCGTACCCGCAAAATCAAAGCGTAAAAGTTTAAGTTGATTGTCATCGTCGCGATATGTACTTTCATGTCCTTTAATCTCAACATGTACAATTTTTTTACCCAAAATGCACCCTAAGAGAACTTTCGCAACACGCTCGTCCTCCACAAGGTATTTAAAAACGGTATCGTATATCGGATTACAAACTTTTGCCATGATTGCCAGAATTGTTAAATTAACTCCGCAAAAATAAATGATTTAAAAGAATTGTGCAAAAAAATTAATGGTAATCCGCTAAAACTACCCAAAAATGCAGCCAAAAAAACGAATATTCCGCAGATGTTCAATACTTACCACTTGAAGATTTATTCATATAAAAAAACATCAAATTAAACCTCGATAATTTTTTTTCGTCGAAAAAACTAAGGAATTGGTCGAAAAAAAAAATTTCATATCCATTTTAACTTTACCTTTGTACCGTAATCAAATATATAAAAAAGTTATGAAAAAGATTTTAGCTATCACAGTTTTGGTTTTTGCGGCAACAATAAGTTTTGCGCAAACCACGGTTAAGGGAGTTTTGTTGGATTCGCTTTCAAAAGAAGGCGTACCTTTCGCAACCGTTGCAGTTACAAAAGAAGGCGATTTAACAAATTTCGCCATGACAGGTATCACGGAGGTTGACGGCTCGTTTTCAGGCTCTATCAAGAGCAAAGGCAACTACGTCATCACAATCCGTTCAACAGGAAAACAGACTATTATCAAACCGTTTACCCTCAAAGGCGAAAAAGTCTTAGACTTTGGTAAAATCCTAATGCAAGACTTAGTTGACACTCTCGGTACGGTTGAAGTAGTGGCTGTAAAACAACTCGTTACGGCAGAGGCCGGAAAAATGAAATACAACGCCGAAGCCGACCCCGAAAACAAGACATCAACCGTTCTTGATATGTTAAGAAAAGTGCCGATGGTAACTGTTGACGGTCAAGACAACATATCAATTAACGGCAATTCGAGTTTTCAGGTTTTTGTTAACGGCAAAAAAAACACGCTTCTGACATCACGTCCAAGCGAATCGCTCAAAGCAATGCCGGCTTCAAGCGTTAAAAACATTGAGGTAATCACCGACCCCGGAGCAAAATACGATGCCGAAGGTGCAGGCGGAATCATCAACCTCATCACCGACAAAAAACAGAAAATGAACCAGACTTCCGGCACTATCCGCGCTGAAAAAGGCACAACAAGAGAAAGTTACGGTGGCGATTTTTCGATTCAGAAAGGCAAAGTTACGGCAAGTGTCAATGCAAAACTTTTCCTTAGCGAAAACGATATGGAGTTCACCGGACTTAACACACAAATTACCTCCGGCAGCGATTACAACACCGTTTCTACCTCAAAGTCAACTAATAAAAATACTTTCGGCGATGTAGGTTTTGAAGCAAGTTACGAGATTGACTCTCTGAATCTTATCTCAATTAACGGCGGTTATGAGTATTGGGGCTCTAAGCGCAACGGCTCCATGGAATACCTTGTCAACAACGAATTTACGACCGAGAATCTCACTTCCAACAAATCCGTTTACAGCGGCTATTGGGCTGGAATTGACTATCAGCACACTTTTAAATCAAATCCCGAAAAAACACTCACTTTTTCTTACGAAATGTGGGACGGTGTGGACAAGACCAACGACAAAACAATCGGTGCAAACAGTTTGATTTCAAGCCCTTACGACTTTTCAGGCAAAAAATCCGACAACAACGGCCGCAGCGGTGAACATACTTTGCAGTTGGATTATTCGTCGCCGCTAAGCAAAAATCTCAGTATGGAAGCAGGCGCAAAATACATTATCCGCCCCAAATCTTCAAAAGGCGATTACTACAATTCTGACATCGAAGGAAATTACGTTTATGACGAGACGCAAAGTTTTGATTTAAAATACGTTGACAATATTGCGGCGGCTTACACACAATTTTCTCAGCAGATAAAAAAAGTGAATCTCAAAGCCGGTTTACGTTACGAATACACATTCTTGAATACTGACTACAAAAAAGGCAACGGCAAGGATTTTGACAAAGATTACGGCAACCTTGTTCCAACTTTTGCGGCAACGTATGCAATTTCGATGCAACAGAACATCAACTTTACTTACAACATGAGAATCAGCCGTCCGAGAGAAGAACAGTTGAATCCGTTCAGGAATATTTCACCGCTGTCAGTAAGTTACGGTAACACGGGTCTTGATTGTGAAAAGGTTCATAATTTTGGTTTGTCATACGGATATTTTTCGCCCAAACACAGCATAAATCTCAATTTAAGACACACGTTCTGCAAAAACGGAATTTCGCAATACTCGTTTTATCTTGACAACCTTCTCAACAGTACTTACGACAACTTGACGGAAAACGCAAACACTTCGCTCAACATCTATTACAATTACAACATCACGAAGAATGCACGTTTTTCAACCAATTACAGACTAAGTTACGTTGATTATAAAAACGAGGCTATTGATGCCAAAAATCACGGCTGGCAATCAAATGGTTACGCAAGTTTTATGTATACTTTCCCGGCAAATGTTAAAGCAAGCGTAGGCTGCTTTTTCTCAACAAGAAGTTACAATTTGCAAGGTTACAGAGACGGGCTTGCAATCGGAAATTTCTCAGTCGGAAAGGATTTTTGCAACGACCGTTTGAGCATAACTTGTTCGGGAACGCTTTCTCTTAAAGACGGAAAATATTTGAAAATGACGAATTATTCTCAGGGCAGCGATTTCAGAAATTCTTCCGACATAAAATTCAAGATCGCTAACATCGGAGTTTCGGCTTCATGGCGTTTCGGCGGACACATCAACGTTAAAAAGACAAATAAAACTATCGAAAACGACGATTTTTCAAAAAGCGAAAAAGGCAGCAGCGATGTTCCGGGAATGTAACACTTAAAAAAATATATATTATGAAAAAGACATTACTACTACAAATTTTACTTTTGGTCTGTTTGGGCACATACGCCCAACAAACCAAAACCATAACCGGTAAAGTGTTCGTTTTGAACGACTTACCGGTTTCCGGCATTATAGTATCGGCTCAAAAATCCAAAGCCGCAGTTGCTACTGACTCTGTCGGAGAATTCACTATCGTCAGCCTGAAAAAAGACAAACTCTCGATTAAAGCAAAAAGTTTCCACACTAAGCGCCTCCACATTAACGACAAAACCAAAGACACGATTTCCGTAAAATTAAACTTCATCAACACGGAAAAAAGCGTTGACATTGCCATCGGATACGGTTATATAAACGAAAAAGACCGTACACAAGCCATTGAACATATCAAAAACGGACGGAATTTTTGCTCGTATTTGAATATACATGAATTAATCCGTGAGCGTTTTGCCGGCGTAACTATTACTCGTGACGGCTGCATCATAGTCCGCGGAATTAATACTCTATACGGCTCACCTTGTGCGACTTACGTCGTTAACGGTCAGATTAGAGACGACATCAGTTATATTTCACCATGTGATATTAAAGATATTTCGCTGTTAAAAGACGGTAGCGCGGCAATTTACGGCAGCAGAAGTGCTAACGGTGTACTTATCATCGATTTAAAGGACGGAAATTAAACAAAAAAGGGATTGTCCCAAGAATTTAAGACAATCCCTTATAATTAATTTTCTGTTTTTTTTATTTTCCGACAAACTCTACGCTGCGTTTAACGAATTTTGCAAGGTCTTCGCCTTTAAGCATATTGTTAGCAAGCAACGCTAAGTCTATCAACTGTTTAACCTTGATGTTAGAAGCGGCATAATCTTCAAAAACTTTCTTTCGGTTGTTTTCAACCTCAGAAATCTTCTTTTGAAGTTCTTCTTTCTTGGCTTTTTCTTCCGAAGTTATTTCTTCCTCTTTTTTGTCTTTCGTGAGTTTTTCAAGACTTTCGAGGTCGGCTTTCAAACCTTTCAACTCGCCGTCAAAAGGAGCAACCGAAGCAGCCGTTTTGTCAGCAACGTCCTGGAAAAGTTCTTTTACGACAGGGTGGTTTTCGTTGACCACAAGATTAAGATTATCAGGCAGATTGTTGTAGAAACTTGACTCCGGTCCGCCCATCTTGCCCATATCTTTCATTCTGCGCATAAACTCCGACTGTGTAACCATTACAGGCAAATCCTCCGCCGACAAACTGTCAAACTCAACCGTAAAATTCATTTTTGTATTTTTCGGTGTTTGAGAATTAAAGACTGCCGAAATGTCAGTTTTCTGACTGTCAGTAAGCGATGATTTAGGAGCGTCCTCTTTTCTGATAAGTTTGTCAAGAGTGTCGGAGTCAACACGCATAAACCTGATGTCGGAATTTTTCTGCTCCAACTGGTTTACAAAATGCGCGTCAAATGCCGAATCAAGAATCAAAACGTCGTAAGCCTTTGATTTTGCAGCCTCGATGAAACTGTACTGTGCCTCTTTGTCAGTTGCATAAAGGAAGATGACGGTTTTGTTTTTGTCAGTCTGGTTGTCTTTGACGATGTTTTTGTACTCTTCGAGCGTAAACCATTTTCCGTCAGTATTTTTGAAGAGGTAAAAATCTTTTGCCGAATCGTAAAATTTCTCATTCGTCAACATACCGTACTGAATGAAAAGTTTAAGATCGTCCCATTTTTTCTCCAAATCTTCGCGGTTGTTTTTGAAAATATCTGACAATTTGTCAGCAACCTTTTTCGTAATGTGGTTTGAAATCTTTTTAACGTTAGAGTCAGACTGCAAATAACTTCTTGAAACGTTAAGCGGAATATCGGGTGAATCCAAAACGCCGTGCAAAAGCGTCAAAAATTCCGGCACGATACCTTCAACAGAATCCGTTACAAATACCTGATTACAATAGAGTTGGATTTTGTTCTTTTGAATTTCGAGGTTTGTGCGGATTTTCGGGAAGTAAAGAATACCAGTCAAATTAAATGGGTAATCAACATTCAAGTGAATATTGAAAAGCGGATCTTCAAATGTTCCCGGATAAAGTTTTTTGTAGAATGCTTTGTAATCTTCTTCCTTAACGTCAACCGGTTTTTTTAGCCACAACGGGTCGGTATCATTGATGATTTTATCTTTGCCGGTTTCAACGTATTTGTCATCTTTCCACTCTTTTTCTTTGCCGAATCCGATTGGCACGGGAAGGAAAAGACAATATTTTTTCAAAAGTTCTTCTATCTTGCTGTCTTCCAAGTATTCAGTAGAATCGTTGTCAATATGAAGAATAATGTCAGTACCTCTATCGGTTTTGTCAGCCTCTTCCATAGTATATTCTGGACTGCCATCGCATGACCAACGCACTGCCTTTTTGTCAGACTGCCATGATTTTGTCACGATTTCTACTTTTTCTGACACCATAAAAGCAGAATAAAAACCCAGACCAAAATGTCCGATAATTGCATCAATAGAATCCTTGTATTTCTCCAAAAACTCACCTGCCGAAGAGAATGCAATCTGATTGATGTATTTATCTACTTCTTCTTCACTCATACCGATACCGCGGTCTGAAACGGTAATCGTTTTTTTATCTTTATCAACTGATACTCTGACTGTTAAATCGCCGAGTTCTTCTTTTAATTCGCCTTTTCTTGCAAGGGCTTTTACTTTTGTTGTAGCGTCAACTGCATTAGAGATCAACTCTCTTAAAAATATTTCCTGTTCGGAATAAAGAAACTTTTTAATTACGGGGAAAATGTTTTCACTCGTAATACCAATTTTTCCTGTTGCCATTTTTTTATCCTTAATTTTTAAAATTTTAATTATCTATATGCCAAACTATCAAAGTGCGTACCGAAATATTTTTTATGACAAAATGGCAGAGTTTTGACTGACAATTATTTTTTTACCTTTCAAAAAATACTTTTACTGCGTTGCAAATTAAATCTACGGAAGTATCAATACCGATTTTGGCAGTGTTAATAACGATGTCGTAATGATCGGGGTTTTGCCATTGAAGCCCCGTATATTTTTCGTAATGATTGGCACGGGCGCGATTTTTTATGCGGATAACCTCTCGTGCCTGACTCTCTTTGAGTTGTGTGCTTGCCGTAACCATTTTAACGGCAAAATCCTCGCTACTGCGGATAAAAACATTCAAACAGCAAGGTCTGTCTTTTAGAACATAATCCGCACAACGCCCTATTATCACGCACGATTCCATTGCCGCCTCCTTGATTATGCGGCTCTGAGTAAGAAATATTGCTCCGTCGCGCCCCGTATATTTCTCTTTGGAAATGCCGTTATCAGTTATAATATACTCTAAAAACGAAGCATCGGAAATAAACTGGTCTTTATCTTCAACGTCTTTTTTTGAAATACCGAGAGTTTCGGCGGTTTTGTTGATGATTTCCTTATCATAAAACTTTATGCCCAACCGTTCAGCAACTTTCTGACCAATTTCGTGTCCACCGCTACCGTGCATTCTGGCAATAGTTATCACCAAAGGCAAAGTGTTGATTTCCTTGGTTTCAAAAATGAGAGGGTCTTCAATAGAATTATCTTCGGCAAAAAACTTCTCCAACCACGGTGTATGCTTTGAACAAAACCTCACCACAAAGCCAACGTAAACCGCCGAAAACAATGTGCCGAGACCAACCATATCAAAGCGCCAATGCCCGAAAAACAAAAACGAAAAAAACAACCCCGTCAAAACCCAAGCCATATCACAAAAGATTTTGACTTTTCCAAACTCTTTTTTGACAACCTTGGCAAGTGCCGCTATCAGCCCCTCGCCCGCCAAAAGCAAAGCCCTACACC
>JAEEXW010000103.1 GCA_016287995.1 Bacteroidales bacterium | reverse complement strand
CAAAACTTTAACAATAACTCCGGAGAGTTGTTCGGAAATTTTACTCCGATAAAAAAGTGGAAGTTTTCGCTTGGTACGGGCATTTCCTTTACGGGGTTCAAAGCACCTGCTATGGATGGCAATTACCATAATATCAAGGCGTTAACAAATTACTATTCGGCAGCGGCAAGTTATTCGGCAACAAAAAAACTTTCGTTATATTCTGCAATAACTTATTACAGAACAACTTGTTACGGCTCTGAAAAAAAAGGCGGAATGTCTTTTGACAGAGACGCTTATATAACAAGTTTCGGCGCAAACTATCAAATCACGCCGTCGTTTTCGGTGGGTTTTGAACTCAGACATTCCGAAAATGTAAGTCCATACGGATTTTATTACGGCTATTAAAAAACTTAATATTAGAATACAAAAATTTTTGTTAAAATTGCAGCATGGATTTTTTGCAAAATGTGCGTAACAATATCGGGTTTTGGCTTCTAGCAAAAAACGTAAAAAAACTTAAACGCGAAAGGGCTTTCAACAATTTAACAACAGCCTCTTCGGTGGGAATCTTTTTTGACACCTCCGACAACGAGAATGTTGTTGCAGTTATTTCTTTTGCCGAAGAATTGACTAAGCAGGGTATAACGGTGAATTTGTTGGGAAAAGTAATAAATGCTAATGTGTTGAAATATTTTCCTAAACGGGACGATTTGGAATTGTTTTCGCGTGCAGATGTAACTGCTTTTTCAGGGTATCCTAAGGCAGAGGTCGTAAATACGTTTATGTCAAAGGACTTTGATATTTTGATAAATTTGAGCATTGATAAAGATGATCTTTGCGACAATTATATTATCGGAATGTCAAAAGCAAAATTGAAAGTTTCTGCGAAATTAAAATCAGACGATTATGCGGATTTTATTTTGCAGTTGTCTCCCGAAAATTTACGCAATACCCAAAAATTCATAGAATACATAAAAGAATATTTGTCAGCATTCAGCAAAGCATAATATGATGAGAAACAATAACCTTTACGGCACAGGTGTTGCCTTGGTAACGCCTTTCGACAAATCGGGCAAAATAGATTTTGCCGCTTTGGAACAACATCTTAACCGCATTATTGATGGCGGAATTAATTACCTAACCTTGCTCGGCACTACCGGTGAGCCGCCGACAATGACAAAAGAAGAAAAAAGCGAAATTTTGAAATTCGTGAAAGAAAAAACTGCCGGCAGAGTGCCAATCGTACTTGGAATCGGAGGCAACAACACCTCGGCGGTTGTTGAAGAAATTTTGAATACGGATTTGAGCGGCATAGACTCTATTTTGAGTATTTGTCCCTACTATACAAAGCCTTCGCAACGTGGAATTTACGCGCATTTCGAGGCGGTAGCAAAGGCCTCTCCCCTACCCGTTATCCTTTACAACGTTCCGGGCAGAACTTCCAAAAATATTGATCCTGACACAGTAATAAAACTCGCTAACGATTTCAAAAACATTGTCGTAATAAAAGAAGACAGCGGCAATATGAAGCAGATAATGAGTATTTTGGCTAAAAAACCGGAAGATTTCTGCGTGATTTCAGGCGACGACTCCTTGGCCGTTCCGATGATTTCTTTGGGTTGTGTAGGCGTGATTTCGGTGGCTGCAAACGTAGTTCCGGTGCAGTTTTCAAAGATGATAAAGTCGGCTTTGGAAGGCGACTTTGCTGCGGCACGGGAAATTCATTTCTGTCTGCTTGAATTAATGAACGCCCTTTTTGAAGACGGTTCGCCTTCGGGTGCAAAAGCGGCTTTGAATATTCTTGGAATTATGGAAGAAAATTTGAGACTTCCGCTTGTACCGGTTTCGCCCTCGGTAAGGGAAAAAATTAAGACCTTGTTATCGAAATTATCATGACATGTTATCCCGCTTGGGCGGCTGAGGTGGTTTGGTACGAGATTTTTCCCGACAGGTTTTGCCGGAAAAACTTTAACAACCCTCTTTCGGCAGAAGATTTGCTCGGCACTACGCCGTGGAATTTTGACGGTCAGGAGTGGGAAATTTCCGCTTGGGACGCCGAATGGAAAGGCCGTCAGGAGCATGAAAAACATAACCGCAAAAGCCTTAAAATGAACGTTTTAAGGCGGAGATACTGCGGTGATTTAGAAGGCGTTATTTCCAAACTCGAATATTTGGCGGGTTTGGGAATAACGGCTTTGTATTTTACGCCGTTGCAGTTTTCGCCTTCGCTGCACAAATACGACGGCACTAATTTTCTTCATATTGACCCTTTTTTCGGCTCTAATGCCTTAGACGACAAAAGAATAATCTTAGAAGAAAACTTTCTTGATTTTGAAAATGCGAAATGGACTTCCGCCGATTTATTGGCGTTGGAGATGATAAAAAAAGCCCATTCTTTGGGTATGAAGGTCATTTTTGACGGAGTTTTCAATCATATCGGTTACAACAGCGTACCGTTTCAGGACGTTTTGCAAAATAGGGAAAAATCGCGTTTCAAAGACTGGTTTTTGATTGACTTCAAAAAATCCACCAAAAAAACACTCGTTTACGAAAAATTCTGGGGCTGCGTCAAGGAAATGCCGAAGTTAAACTACGCTTGCAAAGAAGTAAAGCAATATGTATTTGCGGTTTTGAAGCGGTGGTTAAAACCTATTGTTGAAGGCACTGAAAAAGAAGGCATTGACGGTTGGAGAATAGACCACGCGATAGGCGTTCCGATGATGTTTTGGAAACAGGCCAACGCTTTTGTCAAAAGTATAAAAAACGATGCTCTCTTTTTGGGCGAACTCATTGAGCCAAATGAAGTTATAAAGCCGTATTTAGACGAAAAATGCTTTGATTCAGTGATGAATTACGGCTTTTATTTTGCCGCAGCGGAGTTTTTTGCGGCTGAGGACAATTCTATATCCGCTTTACAATTTGACAAGAAATTGCGCAGTCAACTAAAACTTTTCAATTCAGGGTCTAACTTCTTGGCGATGAATCTTTTAGATACTCATGATACGGAGCGTTTTTCGTCGCTTGTGGTTAACGGAAGGTTAAAAAAATTCGGCTCAATTGCTGAATTTTTTGAAAATACTCATTCAGGCGACAAAAAGTACAGTACCCGTCAACCTAAGGACTTGGAGAGAAAAATTCAAAAAATGGCGGTAGTCTTTGAGTTTTCGTCTGTTGGCTCGCCGATGGTCTTTTACGGCGACGAATTTGGAATGTGGGGTGCAAACGATCCCGACTGTCGAAAGCCTATGGCATGGGAAAATGGTGATGAAGAAATGTTAAAATTTTATAAAAAAATCATCGCTTTCAGAAATGCGAATAAATCGGTTTTCTCTTTTGGACAATTTGTTACGCATTATGCAGACTCCAAAAAACGCGTTTACGTATATTCTCGAAAAAAAGGCGACGAAGAAATATTTTTTGCTTTCAATCGGGAAACCGTGCCAGAGGCTGTTGAAATCGAGGTTTCAGGCTGTCGCAAACAAATTACATTAGATAAATTAAGTTTTACAATCATAAAAAGTGCGAACGGGGTTGAAGAATTTGTGCCGGATATATCATAGAACTTTACTTAAAGTTGCCTAATTCGGTGAAAATAAAATAAATGCAAAAAAAGCGTTTATATTTTTTTGGCACGAAGATTGTTATTGTTTAAGTACAAACTTATACATAAACAATAATAATTTCAAGAAAATGGCAAATTTAACTTGGGCGGGTATAATTTCAAAAGGTATTTTGAAGATGAAACTCGCATTTGACAAAAACGTAAAAGTTCCTGAGAGAATCAAAATTATGGAACACTGGGCGCAAGAGGTTTCTCACTCTGACATCAACATTATCGAAACGCAGCATTATGACACGATGAGTTCGATAAAGGCTGTTATCAAGCGTCCTTCAAAACAGGATTGAAAAAGCAAATCTCAAAAACTTGACTAAAAAAAAGCGGACTTAAAATTTTTTTTTAAGCCCGCTTTTTTTGTGCGCAACAAAAAATATCATTATCTTTGCAGTATGAATTTTTCTTAAAAAAATAAAAAATATGAAAAAAAGTATTTTCCTAACAGCCTTGTTAGCAGTCTCGCTGACGGGTTTTTCACAGCAGACAGTCCATCACGGCAAAGGTCTCAACAAGCCCGCCGACGCTTGGAAAACGGCGAAATTCAAAGCACCTATGGCACGCAGCGTTTATGAGAAATTGCCTGCTGCTGCTTCTGTTCAAAAATGGTCGCCTGTACCTGCTTCTCAGGGTGAGACGGGAACATGTGTGGCTTGGGCTTCAACTTATTGTGCTGCAACTATTTGCTGGGCACAGAGTCACGGTGTTACCAACCGCGCAACAATTACCAAAAATGCTATGCTCCCTGCTTTCACCTATTATAATATTAAGGATAGGGGCGACAACAACTGTCAAAACGGAAGTTGGGGCGGTGCGGCTTGCGAATTTTTGGAGAAAACAGGTGCAGTGCCTTACGCAAAATCTTCCGAAAAATGCTGTCTTCAATCTGTTCCAGCGGATTTAAAGAATCTTGCAAAAGATAATAAAATAACGAGTTACGCCCAGTTATTTGAAGCACAGAACAAATATGGTGTAAAATCCCGCGTCGAAATGGTCAAGAAAGAAATTTCGCAGGGACACCCGGTAATTTTCGGAATGATGCTTCCTGCCTCGTTTATGAACGATCGTGCTTTTACGAGCGAAGGTCTTTATAAGCCGACCGAAAACCTTCAATCTTACAAGGACGACGGCGGACATGAAATGTGTATCGTTGCCTATGATGATAACAAATTTGGTGGTGCGTTTTTGGTTCAAAATTCTTGGGGTACCTCTTGGGGCTACAAAGGATACTGCTGGATAACTTACGACACTTTTATTTGGACTGTTGACGATGCGCACGTTTTATACGCACCTATCGCCTCGGCAACAAACAATTCGGTTGACCTGACGACTTCAAAACTTGATTTTTCTACCTCAGGCGGCGACAACGGTTGCGATAGTGGCAGTTATGATAACGGCGGCGGATACGATGACGGCGGCGACTATTATGATTATGACGATGGTTACAATTATATAGTCGATGACGGCAACGATGATGATAGTTATTACTATGATTACGACTACAACGACGATGCCTACGACGATTACAATCAGTATTATGCCGACGACGACAACGGAGCATGGGACTATTACGATGATTATTCCTACGATTACGACGGTGATAACGGCGGCTACGATTATTATGAAGACTACTATGACGACGACGATTATTCGGGCTATGACGATTATGGTTACAACGATTATTACGGCGGCTATGACGATGACGGTGGCTATTATGATGATTATGACGATTATGACTATTATGATGACGGTGATTATTGTTATAGTTACAGTCGCGGCATAACAATCAAAGGCGACACTGTAAATGTCTTCCGTTTTGGTGGCAACTTAAAGCTCGTAAAATCCGACAAAACCGCTATGAAAGGCTCTTGTAAAGGCAACGTTATAGAGATGGACGGCGAATACAAAAGCGGCACGGAATTCCGCGTTTACATCGGTAACAATCAGCCTGCATACGTTTATGTTTTTGGAACGGATTTGAGCAACAAGATGTACAACATTTTTCCGCGCAACAAAAATATCAGCCCGTATCTTGACGCTAACAGCCGTATTGCCTTCCCTAACGAAGAAATGTGGCTCGAAATGGACAACAATGCCGGAACTGACTATTTGTACATAATTTACAGTCTTGTGCCGGTTAACGTTCCGCTCGTAATGCAAAAAATGACCGAAACGCCGGGCAAATTTGAAACGAAGATTTTTGATATTTTAGGTCCGAAGGCTTTCTCCTTGAAAGATACCAAGTTTTCAGGTAACGAGGTTTTTAAGTTCAATACTCAGGCCTCAGGAAAAGAAACAATGGTTGCGATTATAAAATTCAAACACGTTAATTAAATAAACAGCAATAAAAAAAACCGCTAAATTTAGCGGTTTTTTTATGTGTTATAATTTCATCGCTTTTTTGAGAGTAGCGATTTTTGCGTCTGCCGTTTTTTCTGTTTCTTCAAGTTTTGTAATGTCTTTGACACTTTCCTTAACTCCGAAGTAGAACTTAATTTTAGGCTCGGTTCCGGAGGGTCTGACGGAGATTTTCGTGCCATCTTCAAGGAAGAATTGGAGAACATTGCTTTTTGGAAGGTCAATGTTTTCGTCTGTGCCGTCAATGATGTTAGAAGCCTTCTGTGTTAAGTAGTCTTTTATCATCACAACGTTGCTGTCGTTGATAACTGCGGGCGGGTCGTTGCGGTAGTCGTCCATCATTTTCTGAATTTCTTCTGCACCAGATTTGCCTTCTTTTACAACGTTAACAAGCGACTCTCTGTAATAGCCGTATTGAGCATAAATGTCAAGAAGCAACTGATACATTGTTTTGCCTTGCTCGGCAGCCCAAGCAGCAGCCTCGGCTATAAGAGAACAAGCGTTAACAGCATCTTTGTCTCTTACAAATTCGCCTGCTAAATAGCCGTAACTTTCTTCGCCGCCGCCGATAAATGTTGTTTTACCTTCATTTTTTCTGATAACGTCTGCGATAAACTTAAAGCCTGTCAAAACATCGTAGCATTTTACTTCAAATTTGTCAGCAATAGCCTTCAAAAGTTCTGTTGTAACGATTGTTTTAACGATATATTGGTTACCGTCCAATTTGCCGTTTTCTTTCCATTTTGTTAACAAGTAATATGTGAGGATTGCGGCAGTTTGGTTTCCGTTCATAAGTACAAATTCGCCGGCATTGTTTCTGACAGCGATTCCTACGCGGTCGGCATCGGGGTCGGTTGCCATAACGAGGTCTGCACCATTTTCCTTAGCGAGTTTTATCGCGAGGGTAAGAGCCTCGGCGTTTTCGGGATTCGGCGAAACAACGGTCGGAAAATTGCCATCGGGATTGCACTGCTCTTTAACGGTCATAATGTTTTCAAATCCTTTCATTTTGAGGATTTCAGGAACCAATCTTACGCCCGAACCGTGAATCGGTGTGTAAACGATTTTAATGTCTTTATGCTTGTTAATATCTTCCTGAGAGAGGGTAAGACCTTTTATTTTTTCCAAATAAATCTTGTCGAAGTCTTCACCCAAAATTTCGATTAATGCCGGATTACCTTGAAATTTTACGTCTTCAACCCTTACTTTTGAAGCCTCGTTAACGATGTTAACATCGTGCGGAGCAACTACTTGCGCACCGTCAGACCAATACGCCTTGTAACCGTTATACTCTTTTGGGTTGTGTGATGCGGTAATCATAACGCCGCTTTTGCAGCCTAATTCCCTTACTGCAAATGAAAGTTCAGGAACAGGTCTTAACGAGTCAAACAGATAGGCTTTGATACCGTTGGCAGAAAAAATATCCGCACAAGTTTTAGCGAAAAGTCTGCTGTTGTTTCTGCTGTCGTGAGAGACTGCTACTTTGATTTCTTGGCCTGCAAATGTTTTGTTGAGGTAATTTGCCAAACCCTGAGTTGCCATACCGACAGTATAAACGTTCATTCTGTTGGTGCCGACGCCCATAATTCCGCGCATGCCGCCCGTACCGAATTCAAGGTTTTTATAAAAACATTCAACAAGTTCCTTTTCGTTGTTTTCCATCAAGTCTTTAACCTGATTTCTCGTTTGTTCATCAAACTTCTCCGAGAGCCACTCGGTGGCTTTTTCGGTGATTTGTGCATCTACTGCCATAACAGTTTAAAAGTTTTTAGTTTAACTTAATTAAAATAAATTACTGATATTACATAAGTTACGTTAACAAAAAAAATTTGTCTAAGTACGCCGCTAATTTAAAAAATATTTTGTTACAAAAACAAATTTTTCTTAAATTATTTTCTGATTATTTTTTAGAATCTTTCAAAGTCGGAATCCGAGGCGTCGTCTTTTAAATTTATGAACGTTCCTTTGTTTCCTGAGGTTGATTCTTCGGGTATTTGTTTTTTGTAATTTTGGGTTTTATTGTTTTTTACGGCAACCGATGTTGTCGGATTGAGAGCCGGAGCCTCTGTTGTTTTTGGCTGCGGTTTTGCCTGAGATTTATTGTCCTTAGTTTTTGTATTAGTGTTGATTTTGCCGTCAAATTTGTTATTCTGACTTGCCTTAGTCTGTGTTTTGGTGTGTGTGTGCGACACATACTTTTGAGCCGAAACAGTGTCTTTTTCTGAGGTTTTGAAGAACGAAATTGTCTCTTTGAGTTCCGAACTTCTTGCGTCGAGTTGCTGACTTGTAGCGGCAAGTTCTTCTGCCTCGGCTGCATACTTTTGCGTAATCTCGTTCAACTGCTGAACCGCCGTTGTTATCTGACCGATACCTGTTGATTGTTCTACGCCGGCGGCTGC
>JAEEXW010000102.1 GCA_016287995.1 Bacteroidales bacterium | reverse complement strand
ATAACAAACAACTAGCCGACGAATTGAACAAGACTAAGGAAGAAATTGAGGTTCAAAAAACAAAAGCCGCAATTTTGATGGATCAGGTGCGCGACCAACAAGCAAAACTCGCTCAAAACCAACTCAAACTTACCGAGCAAGAACACGAAATAAACAGCAAACAACAACAAATAGAAAGTTCAAACTCAGAGTTGAGGGAAAAGGAAAAACAACTTACCGAAAGGGAGAATAAAATCAGAGAGCAGGAGTCTACAATCAGGGTAAGAAACACCGCCATTGACCAATACTCCACCGTTATCACCGGCATGATTATTTTCATCGGCGTAATTGTATTTCTTGTCGTACTTATTGTCAGGGCAATGAGGTTAAGAAAATTAGCAAACATCGCCTTAAAGAAAAAGAACTCCGAGTTGATGCGTCAAACCGAAGAAATCAACAATCAAGCAAAAGAACTTGAAAAAGTAAACGTGGAACTCGAAAAACTCTCCATCGTGGCAGGCAAAACTCAAAATGCAATTGTCATTATGGACAGAAACGGTTACTTTGAATGGGTAAACGCCGGATTTACAAGATATTACGGCTACACATTACAACTTTTAAGAAACGAAAGAGACGAAAATATCGTCAACGTGTCGTCCAACAAAAGCATCAGAAACATATTATTTAAATGTGTATCCAACAAACAGACCATCGTTTTTGAATCGTTGGCTGAGACCCGTTACGGCAAAAAAGTAGCAAGTCAGATTACCCTCTCCCCCATTCTTAACAAAGAAGGCGAGGTTACACAACTCGTTGCGATATATTCGGACATCAACAAGTTGAAAGAGCAAGAAGCGGCTATCCGCAGTCAGAATGAAGAATTGCTGCAACAAAAAAATACGCTTGAAGTTCAGAAAAATCAAATCGAAGAACAAAACAAGCACATCAAAGCAAGTATTTATTACGCGCAGACGATTCAGAAGACCATTCTGCCGCCCGTGGAACAAATCGAAAAATATTTCGACTGTTTCGTACTTTTCCGTCCCAAAGACATCGTCAGCGGCGACTTCTATTGGTTTTCGGAGGTACAAGACGATGGACATAGTTATCAGTTTATCGGCGATTTGGACTGCACAGGACACGGTGTGCCGGGTGCATTTATGAGCCTTATCGGTAACAGAATCTTAAACGAGGTGATAAACGTGAAAAAGACGTACTCTCCCCGCGACATTATGGATCAACTCAACAAAAACGTCATCAAGGCGTTGAAACAAGACCAAAGTACCAACAATGACGGTATGGATACTTGTTTTTGCAGAATTGAAAAAATCGGTGTCGGCGATTATTCGGTTACTTTCTGCGGTGCAAAACGTCCGCTATATTACTTCACCTCAACAGAAGAAGACGTTAAAATGCTGAAAGGCGACCGCAAGTCAATCGGCGGAACGCAGCAGAAACGAGGCAACATAGAGTTTACAAATCAGGAAGTTATCATGCACTCGGGCGATATAATGTATCTTTCGAGCGACGGTATAATAGACCAAAACGATGCGGACAGAAAAAGATTTGGAACGGACAACTTTTTGGCAATGCTCAAAAAGTACAAAAACGAACCAATGAGCCGTCAAGGTGAATATTTTGCCATGACACTTGACAATTACCGCAAAGGTGAGGAACAAAGAGACGATATTTCCGTAATCGGTATTAAATTTAAGTAGAATGTTAAAGAAAAACAACATATTGCTTTTTAAAACGGCTGTCTTTGCGGCGGTTTTGTGGCTTGCGGTTTTGACCTCTTCAAAAACCTCAGCGCAAATCACCTCGGAGGCTCTCAGGGCGCATTGGCTTGTGACGCTCTCGGAATACGTTGAATGGCCTGACGAGGACAGAATACAAAAGTTCACAATCGGAGTTTACGGCTACAACGCACCCGAGGCTGAGGCTCTCGTTAAGGCAAGAGAACAAAGAAAATTCAAAAACAAAGACTACGAAGTTATTCATTTTAAAAAAACAAAAGACATATATCCCACTAATATTCTGTATGTTAATCCGGGGTATAACAACGATTTGCCGTTTATTAACGACAGATTAAAAGGCGAAAACACACTCATTGTTACTTACGGTATTCCAAGAGAGAGCCCGTTGCAAGACTATTTTATGTTTAACATCTTGCTTGAAAGCCGCAACAATCAGTTTGTGGTTAACAGTAAAAAAGCGGAAGAGGCGGGACTTGTTATCCCCGACAAAGTTCTTGCAAGAGGCGGTACAAAGGTCGATCTTCAAAACCTTAACGAGGCGAAAACAAGAGAGTTACAAGAAAAAGAGAACCTTCTGACTCTTCAAGAGAAAGAACTCGAAGACAAA
Organism: Bacteroidales bacterium; assembly: GCA_016287995.1. Classification (GTDB taxonomy): domain Bacteria; phylum Bacteroidota; class Bacteroidia; order Bacteroidales; family UBA3824; genus UBA3824. The sequence goes on along the minus strand of JAEEXW010000102.1, from coordinate 6,040 downwards.
GACAAAGAACTTACTGCTCAGAGTCTTCAAAACGATATTCAAAGAGACCAGAATCTTATACACAAGTACGAACTTGAAGCCAAGGAAAAGGAAATCGAAGAACAGAAACTTAGAGCCGACAAACTGCTTTGGGACGCTCAAAAATATAGAACGGTTCTCGAACAAAACAACATAATTCTGAAACGTCAGGAAAACGAAATCTCTGAAAAACAACATCAGTTGAATATGTCCTCCGACCAGTTGCGAAGTCAGCAGGAAAGAATTTCAGAAAGGGAAAAACAAATAAGCGAACACGAAAAACTTTTGCAACAGCAGTCAGGACAAATCAGCAAACAAAGACGAATTATTCTTTATGCGTTGATTTTCAGCGGAATCATTGTTACGCTTGTCATCATCACAACGGTGAGCAGCATTTCAAGAAAACGCAAAAACCGCCAACTTGCAAAACTTAATGACGAGGTTGACCGTCAGAAAGACCATATTGAGGCTCAAAGCCGTCAGTTGCTCCAAATCAACAAGGAATTGGAAAAACTTTCAATCGTGGCAGCACAAACGGATAACGGTGTGGTCATCATGGACAACCAAGGAAATATCGAATGGGTGAACCGAGGCTTTACAAATATGTACGGCTTTGCATTTGCAGATTTGCAAACTCAAAAACGCGATACTCTGACAGGTTTTTACTCTACAAACAGCGAGATTGCAGACATCAGAAAAGAATGTCTAAGAACCAAAGAATCAAAGGTTTACGAAACCGAAATTCAGACCAAGAGCGGTAAGTTTATTTGGACACAATCCACTTTGACACCTATTCTTGACGAAAACAACGAAATCGGAAGGCTCGTTACCATTGATACCGACATCACGCAGATTAAAGAACAAGAAAACGCAATTTTGGCGCAAGGTCTTACCCTTGCCGCTCAAAGGGACGAGTTGGCACAACAAAAAGAATTCATAGAGGAACAAAACTCGCATATCAATACGAGTTTGACCTACGCTAAGACCATTCAGGAAACGGTTATGCCGTTAGAGGTAAACTTGACGAAATGTTACAAATATTTCAGCCTCTTTATCCCGCTGCAAATCGTAAGCGGCGATTTTTATTGGTTTGCAAGAGTTCCCGATGATGACAAAATGGCTTTTACTGCCGCCGTAGACTGCACCGGACACGGCGTTCCGGGCGCGTTTATGTGCATGATTTCAACACGTCTGTTAAACGAAATCATCGTTGAACACAAAATTTACGACACAAAAGAAATTCTTAACTCCCTTAATTCGGGACTTGTTGCCGCATTGAAACAAGACACAACCGACAACAACGATAGTTTGGAAATCTGTTTGTGTAAAACAATCCTCAAAGACAACGGGGATTATTCTCTGACGTTTTCCGGGGCAAAACGTCCACTGTACATCTATCACGATAAAACAGGCGAATTTGAGACCCTGAAAGCCGACAGAAAAACTATCGGCGGTATAATGTCAAAACGCAATACAACAGAGTTCACGTCCACCGAAATTTGTCTCAAAAAAGACGATAAAGTGTATATGACAACTGACGGTTTTGTCAATCAATTTGATAAAGACAACAAAAAATACGGCTCCGAAAAGTTCGTCAACCTTCTAAAATCTATTTGCAGCAAGGATTTGAAAGAACAAAAGGAAATTTTGGAGCAAGAGTATTATAATTATAAAGGTGAAGCCGAACAAAACGACGACATCACGATTTTTGGAATACAGTTAATTTGATAAATTTAAAAAAGTAAAATATATGGCATCTATCAACAGCAAAGAAATTTTTGAAACGATGTTCGACAACAACGTTGTAATCTCGTACATCGGACCTTTTGACGGACAAATTTTGTCGTTATTGGCCTCCAACATCGAAGATTCGCTTTGGGAGGACAACAAAAAGGTCGGCAAAAAATTCTTCAAAATTTTTATCGAACTCAGTCAGAACATTTACCTCTACTCAAAAGAAAAATCCACGGGTATGGGGCTTGACCGTTCTGCCGGAGTAGGTCTTATGCTTATAAAAGAGTATCCTGACCATTTTCAGTTTATTACGGGCAATCTTGTAGGATATGAAGATTACGTAAAACTGACCGAAAAATGCGACCAGATAATTCAAAAGTCAAAAGACGAACTCCGCGAATTTAAACGTCAGCAACGCGCAATGCCGCAATCAGGACCAAACGGCGGCGGAAATATAGGCATTATTCAGTCCACAATTTTAAGCGGCTATCCGCCTGCATACACATTCCACAAAATGGACGATGATAACTATTTTTACGTTTTGTCAATCAGAATAGACAAATAATAAAGAATAACATATATTTTACTTTTTTATTTTCCTTCAAACGGATTTCCGTCTTTGTCAAAATCAGGGCGGTAATTTTCGTTGCTCTTTAATTGTTGAAACCACCCTTTAAAAAGCCCTAACTCTTCTGCCGCTTCGCAAACTTTCTCATATTCCGTAGCGGTGATATTGCGGTTAAGTTCAGGTATTTCAAGTGCCTTAAATTCGGGATAATACTGCGCCATCAACGACAAATGTATGTTCGGCGAAATTTCGTAAGCAATGTTTTTCAAGGCGTTGACGGAGTTTTCAACATGATTCGGCAAAACTAAGTGCCTTATTATCAAGCCGCTTTCCGCGATACCGTCATCATTTAAGACAAGTCGCGAACCCTTTTGATAATACATCTCTTTTATTGCCGCCAAAGCCTTTTCGGGATAAAGGGGCGCAGACGACAATTTTTCCGACAATTCGACATCAGAATATTTATAATCAGGCAGATAAATGTCCACATAATCAGATATTTCGCGCAAAGTCTCCACATCGTCGTAAGCGTTGGTGTTATAAATAACCGTAGGCTTAAAACCGCGTTTATGAAGGAGATCGATTATAGTCCGCATCTGAAATACCTGATGCGACGGCGAAACAAAACCGACCGTGTTAATACCCTCTTTGCACATATAATTGGCGATAATAGTTGCCGCCTGAGTACAACTCGTAATCTCTTTTTTCGAAAGTTTTTGCTGACTGATTTGGTAATTCTGACAATAAACACAACGCAGATTGCACCCGCTGAAAAACACGTTAATAACACCCTTTTCGCCGCCAAGAACGGGTTCTTCGCCTTTATGAACGCATATATCAGCAATATGTACGTGTGAATCCAAGCCACAAAAGCCTAAATTATTAGAAGTTCTGTCCGCGCCACAAAAGCGAGGACACATTTTGCAATTATGAATATCCACCTGAAAATTACGAATTATGAATTATGAATTATGAATTAAAGAAATACTCAAAATCAATGCCCGAAGGCAAAAACATTTTTACGTCTTTTTTATAACGGATAAGTTCCCTGACGATTGACGAACTCACAGCAGCATGTTCGGGACGGGAAAGTAAAAAAACGGTTTCAATATTGCCGCTGATAAGGCGGTTTATCTGTGCGATATTATTCTCATATTCAAAATCCGCCGCATTTCTAAGCCCCCTTAAAATATGTGTTACGCCGTTTTCTTTACAAAAATCAACGGTCAGGTTAGAATAACTCCTAACCTGAATCCGCCGGTTATTTTTAAAAACGGTTTCTATGAGTTCGAGACGTTTTTCCAAAGGCATAAACCCTTTTTTGTCGGAATTTACGCCCACAGCCACAATTATGCTGTCAAACAAATCCAAACCTTTTAGAACCAAAGCCTCATGCCCTGCTGTAAAGGGATCGAAAGAACCCGGAAAAACCGCTATTTTTTGCATTTTTATTCTTTATGATGACAACAATGATGTTCGCCTTCGCCGTCATGTTTATGACAGTGATGTTCGCCTTCGCCATCGTGTTTATGACAGCCGCCTTCGCCGTGACAGCAATGTCCGTCGTGATGAACGTGTCCGTGTTCGATTTCCTCCTCAGAAGCCTCGCGCAAAGAGACCACCTCTACTTCAAAATAAAGGTCTTTGCCTGCCATATCATGGTTGAAGTCAATTTTCACAGCATTGTCAAATACCTGTAAAACCTTACCAATCAAATGATTGCCTTTGTTATCCTGCATCGGAATATGATTGCCGACCTTGCAAAGTTCTTCGTTAAGATTACCGTCCTTGTCTTGAAAAATCTTTATAGGCAGGTTAACGACCATTTCTTCGTGATACTCACCGTAACCCTCGGTAGGCGTTAAATGGAATTTTACTTTTCCACCTTCTTCAAGTCCGGAAAGATTTTCTTCAAATTTCGGAAGCATCATGCCGCGTCCAAACAAAAATTCCAACAAATGACCGTCCTTAGTCTGTTCTACAACAGGACCGTTTTCTTCGCTTCTGAGAATATAATTCACAGAAACAACTTTATTTTTCTCTACTTTCATCAAAATATTTTTTTTAACGGGACAAAATTATAAAAAAAACACGAATTAACGGCAATTATTTTTTTGAAAAAAACTTAAAAAAACATTTGGAAAACTCCAATTTTGTTACTACCTTTGCCCCGCAATCGGCTGAGTAGTTCAATGGATAGAACGTCGGTTTCCTAAACCGTAAATCAGGGTTCGATTCCCTGCCCGGCTACAAAAAAGCGAACCGGTTTGGTTCGCTTTTTTTGTGTTAATTCTTAAAAAATCCAACGTCTCAATTCGGAGATTTGTCCGGCAGGAACTTTCAAAACTTCAACTGCTTTGTCAAAATCAAAGCCGTTAGACATCAGATTTTTAATGCTTTCAACGAGTTGCTCAGCACGGCCTTTTTCAATGCCGATTTTTTCGCCTTCTGCACGGCCGTCAATATGTCCGTCGCAATAGCCCTCGTAACGGCTTGAATCGTCAAGACTTAACGCAAGTCTGACACTTTCCAAATAACGCTTGTAAATCTTTCTCTCTTCTTCGCTGAGAGCATCTACACGGAGAATTTCACGCGCCTCTTTCAAGCCCTGAGCGGTAAACGCATCGGGAATTTCGCCGGTTTTTAAGAACGAAATCCACTCTTGCAACGGCTGACGGATTTCTTCGTCAAACTTGTTGACACGGAGAATATAGTATTCGGGAAAAATTCCGGCAACCTCGTCAACGCCAAATTTTGACTTTTGCGCAGGCGTGAGTTTGAGTTCGTCTTCATTATTGAACATATTTTTGAAAACGGTCGTTCCGTGATAGGCGTAACCCATGCCTTGTCCGAGACTGAAATATACGATGTTGACCGAATACACTTTCGGCAAAGCCTTGTATGCCTCACCGCTTTTCATATATTCGGCGATAATTTTTGACGCGCCGAAAGCCATACGTTGAAAAAAATCCAACTCGTGGTCATTCTGAACTTCTATCAAAAATTTTTCACCTTTTTCGTCTTCAACCAAAAGGTCTACGCGGTTGAATTTTTGATTGCCGTTTTCTTGATTTGACTCACTTTCAAGGAGTTGCGAAATTTTTATCTGACGGTTAATCAACACGCTGAGAAACCCCTCTAACACAACAAAATTGCTCTTGTTTCGCAAAAGGCGTTTTATCATCCAATCAAAACGTATATAATTTCCCATAATGTTTTGTATTCTAAAAGTTTCAACCGCAAAAATAGAAAAAATTTTTACAAAAACAAAAACAGGACACCTCAAAATAATTTGAAGTGTCCTGCTATTTTTTAGTTTCGATTCCGGCTTGGGAAACATGGTTAATTACTGCGCCGAACCAAGCGAACAGAGTAAAAGCCTTCAACGTTGTAGTTGCGCTTGGGAATCACAGCGAACGAATAAAAGTACAAACAATACGCGTAGCTGTCGTCGTCGCAGAGAATACTCGACCAGTAGGTGCCGCTGCGGTTGCCGTTGAAAGCCGCAGGAAGGAAAATATGCGGGTCGGTTGAGACATCGTAAGTCGCAGTCGGGGTTACCTTTCCCTTGTCAGAATCAGACTTCGACTTGAAGACGTTGTAGCCTTTGTTGGTTGCATCCCACACCCAAAGACATTGAGTGTACAGTTCTTCAAAATCGGCACTTGTTGGAATCCCGTCTAACGCACATGCTTGAGCATACTTGAACGTAGTATTACC
>JAEEXW010000101.1 GCA_016287995.1 Bacteroidales bacterium | reverse complement strand
GTGGTGCTACTTCCTGCAAAAGGGTCTAAAATAGTTTCGCCTTTGTCGGTGGATGCCAAAATGATACGATAAAGCAAGCGCAAAGGCTTTTGCGTGGGGTGCTTGCCGCAAGATTTTTCCCACTTGCCAACAGCAGGCAAACGCCAAACATCGGTCATCTGTTTGTCGCCGTTGAGGTGTTTCATTACCTCGTAATTGAATTTGTGAGGTACTTTTTCGGATTTCCGCGCCCAAATTATCAACTCCGTTGAAAAATTGAAATATCGACACGAAAGGTTTGGCGGCGGGTCGGTTTTCTGCCACGTAATGATATTTAGGATTTTGTAACCCAGTTCCTGCAAACAACGTTGAACCACAAAAATATTGTGATAAGTGCCGGAAATCCAAATTGTACCGTTGTCTTTGAGTTTCGGTCGGCAGAGTTCCAACCATTTATGATTGAAATTATAAATATGCTCAGGCGTTCCGCCTTTGTCCCAATCGCCTTTGTCAACGCAGACTTGTTTGCCGCTTTGAACCGAAATTCCTCCATTAGAGAGGAAATACGGTGGGTCGGCAAAGATTGTGTCGATGGAATTGTCGGGGATTTGCGGCAATACATCAACACAATCGGCGTGATGAAGGGTGAAAAATGGAACAAAATCGGTCATAAATTAAATTACATAATTTTGTAACGTCCTGATTTTACTAATTTTATGCTGTTATAATCATATTCATCAGTAAATTCGTACTGCCAAATATAAAACAAAATATCACTTTCAACAAAACGACGTTCAAAAAATAACGTATAAACTTTTTTGTGTGTATTTTCTTTCCATTGCCTAAAAGGATAATACAACTGTCTAATTATTGTATCTGTTGCAGATGAGTTTTTTGCTTCAACTAACACAATACAATCTCTTCCCTCATATCCGGCGTCTACTTCTGTTTGAACACTATTTACTTCTAACTTTGTTGTTCCTGTTTTGAAAGCGAATTTTGGTGTATATTTTCTTCCCCTAATAGTTAGTACCAAAGTAGGATCATTCATAAACGTTCTAATCAATGAATTTGCATATGCATAATCCAAATACTGCATTTCCGAATCGCCAACTTTTGAACTTGTTAGTTCAAAGTCCAGTTTACTGTTATAAATTTCTATTGGTGTTGTTATATCGGGAATATCCACATATCCTTCCCCCTTACAAATTGCGTATTGACCGTTTTTTATTGGCAAAATAAAAAGATTGTTTTCTTGGAAAATTTTTGGTCGCGATTGACGTGTATCTTGTTTGCAAAGAACACGAACTTCTTTTTCACTTGTGGTTTTGAAATCCTGACATGATTGTTTTATCTGTTCAGCACTTAACAAATAACAAGATTTAAAAAAATCATGTTCCAAAATCTTGTAATCGTTAAATATTTTTTGCCACGAATTATTACTTGCCATAATCTTATCTTTTTAAAAATTTGCCACTAACAATTCAGATATTTTTCCTCGTTTGTTACCTTTGGAATTAATTGCACGACTTGCATAAACTCTTTCGATTTTGAAATGCGAATACAAATTGTCGAAAAAGTTGTCGTTTGCATCAACGTTTTTCGGGTCGGAATTACTTGCAACAACTATTGCTTTGGTTTCTGATATTTCATCAATAAACTTTCCCAACTCAATTTGTTGAGCATCTGAAAAATTATTTTCGCTGTAAGAGGTAAATGCTGCCGTTTGAGTTAAAGGCCGATATGGTGGGTCAATATACACAAAAGTATCTTTGTCAATAAAATCTTTGCACAAAGAATAATCGCCAACAGTCATTTCAACATTTTGCAAAACCTCTGAACAAGCCCGCAAATTTTCTGTATCACAAAGCAAAGGATTCTTTGCATTATTAAACGGAACGTTAAACAAACCTTTTGAATTAACGCGATACAAGCCATTGAAACAGGTTTTATTTATGAAGATAAACAACGCTGCTTTTTCGAGATTTTCAACTTCGTTGCCATTTATTTTCAGAGAATTATAGTGTTCTCGCTTTGCAAAAAATAACGCTTTGCGGTCTTCTTCCGACAATTTTTTATATTGTTGTTGTAGTTCAGAGAGTATCGAAATAAGAGGCTCGCAGTTGTTTTTTATTTGACGATACGTGTTTATCAATTCGGCATTTATATCGTTAATTAACACCTCTTTCGGGTTAAAAGTAGACAAAACATCAAACAACACCGCACCGCCGCCCACAAACGGCTCGCAGTATTTCTCTATTCTTTCAGGATATTTGCGACGGATTTCGCTTAGTAACTGCGATTTGCCGCCCGCCCATTTTACAAAAGGTCTTGCGTTCATGCTTGTTTTTTTACGTTTCGCACTGCAAATATACTTCAAAAATTTATTACTGCCAAAGTGAATTTTGTACTAAATATAAAAAAAATGGGCAAACTTGCTCGCAGTGTGGCCGTAGTAATAGCCAAAAGAAAGACAAGCCGCCCAAAAGTTTTTATTATCTAGTTTCCTCGATATAAAAAAATATTAACCATAATAAGATTTCGGGTTTGTTGCGCCGAAAATCCAATGGCAAATATACGAAAATATTTTTAAAACAACGATAGGAAAATTGAAAAAAATAAAAGAATTGCAAATAATTATTTTTGACTTTGCGATTGAAACAAAGCATTCTATTATGGGCAAATTTTTGGACTATGGCAACTCGGATTTTCCAAGCGCATAATTCTCGTCGGCATCAATTGGAGCAAGCGCAAGGCAAAACACGATGTCAAGATTGATGTGATAGAATAATCAATTATTTTCCATAAACATCAACATGAATCTCTGAACAATCCTCTGAAATGTTGAAATAACCATCTTTGTCGTAGCCGTAAATTCCGTCTATTGTTATTAAAAAGAAATAATCAGAAAATCAAGTACTTATAACTTTCATCACCCAAAATAAGAACCGAAAATAAATCAAACCAAAAAAATACAATTATAATAAAATGGCTACAAACAGAATTAAAGAGCGATTGCTTAAAATGTACCATCTCGCCACTGACGGCGTGGATGGAGAGAAAGAAACGGCACAGCGTATGCTCGAAGCCAATCTTGCCAAGTACGGCTTGACGATGGACGACTTGATAGAGAGTAATGGCAATGAGGAAAAGAAAACATATTGGTTCACGGCAAAAGACAAGTACCAACGTATGCTTTTAGGTCAAATATACTGCGTATTCGTATGTAAGACCAAGCAATACTCTACATACACAAGAAAAGACCGCAAGTATGATGTTGGTTTGGAAATGACGAAAGTCGAAGCCACAGAACTTAATATGATTTACGACTTTTACTTGAACTTATGGAAGAAGGAACTCGAAAAACAAAAGGAGGTACTTCTTCACGCATTTATCAACAAGCATAACATCGCCTTGCAATCGGCGAACATCGAAGAAATGACTGACGAAGAAATCAGGATGGCAAGACGAGCAGCAAGAATGATGGACGACCTCGAAGATGCGTCGTTCAAAAAACAGTTAGGAAGTGGACAAAAAGAACTTAATTAGGAAAAGAAGAATAGCCTATGTATACAGTAAAAGAAATGTTACACGCAATCAATGTCCTTGACGAGGACATTGATATAAGCGTGGAGGACATCGGTAGTATTGCCGTTGTTGCACCGATTTGCTTGTCAGAAAATTGTATGAAGAGATTTGAAAAAGTCTTGGAAATGCAATTTGATGAAGAAAGTAAAACAATTATATCAGACAAATATAGCGCATTAGGAAATGCGTGGGATTTTCTGAACGCATTAGCGGGATATTGTTCTGAGTCGCAATTTGCAGAGTGGTTTGAAAATAACGCTAAAAAAGTATGAAAAAGATAATTTATTATTCAAAAGGACAAGAAAAAAATACTGAGATTCCTGATGCTGAATTTCAGTATTACGAACAATGTTTAGGCGGGAATTTTGACGGCATTAGTGAAACTACATTTGCCGTTTTGAGAGCGCAATATATGTTACAGAACTCGCCCGAAACCGTCAGGGAGTAGGGCTTAAAAAACTAAAATTATGTATACGTTAAGAGAAAAAGGCATTCAAAATATAACGTTTTATTTCGATAAGATAGATGACATACACGACTATCTTATTGCAAAGTTCAAAAGCGCATTAAAACAAGATATTGCGCTGATTGACGAAATGAAACAGCCTTATACAATATTGGAAGTTTTAAAACATTATCATAATATCTTTGAAACTCTGCAAATAGAGGTTTTAAGGTATTATGTTGATTGTGAAAACGGCATAGTATTGACAAACTACAATAAAAGTGTAACTGTAACTATTGATAGTAAATAATGAGAAAGTGGACGACCTCGAAGATGCGTCATTCAAAAACAGTTAGGAAGTGGTATGAGTAAGGTAATGTTTATATATATTGATTGCTACCGTAGGAAACAACGGAAGATAATTAATATAAATATGCCAGAGTTCAAAGAAAAGATAGTTCCGGGTTTCGATGGTAGTATTTCTATCAACGAACAAATAATGGAATATCTTGATGAACTTGACAAGTCTGATATTATGGCAAAATATGATATGTACGAAATAATAACATATTTCCCATACGAGAAAAAGAAAAGAATATCAGAAAAAGAATCATTCTTTAATTTTCTTAGCACTCTGAAAGCAGTATATAATCTCGACGAAAAAACAATGACAGATATTGTAGCCTATGCCTCTGCATCAAAAACGATATTTGGTTATAGGAAAAGCAACGAACAAAAGATTCAAGAAATTGCTGATAATCTTACGATATTTGCAAAAGTGCGAGATAATATGCTGAATACGATATTTGAGAAGTTTAGTCTTAATAGTTTGAAATCAAAAAATGAGCAAAAAAATAACGATTCATAATTTTGATGGCGGGAAAAAACAGTTAGACTATTCTAACGGTTTTCCAAACCACACTATAATCCAAGACTTTGTTGAAAATGAAAAAGAACAAAGTTTGTTGATAACATTATGTTCTCGAATGTTTATTGAGCCAAAATATTATTTCCTAAAAATGGGGGATAATCTATACTCAAAAGCAATCGGTGAAAGTTGTTGGTTAGAAGTTGTTATACCGAATTACCGCAACTTTGATTTTTCAGACGGAGTTACATTTTGTAAAATCGCAGATGCCCAAGCGGGTATTTATATACGAGAAATAAAAGATTTCGAGGAAATTCTTTCCCGTATTTACGGAAAAGAAGAAACCAAAGAGATGCTGCAAAAATTAATAATTTTCACGAAAAAAATAAAATTTAGAGAATATGCAGGATTTAACGTTATTTAATATACCCGAAACGCCGCCTGAGCCGCCTACGGCAACGTGCCGAACTTGCGCACATCGTCAGCGGTGGCAATGCGGCGGCAGCATAATACAATATTGTGCAGTTAGACGGTCTAACCGCACTTTTAACAAAAAATTAAAAATAAAAGTAACAAACGCGGCTTGTATGCAATACGAGCCAAAAAAACTGTAAAAAAAATGGAGAAAGAAGATATAATAACTCTGTTTGAATCAGGTCAAATATATTTAAGCAAAGGTTCTTTAATAAAGGACAAATACGATTGTTGGGTATATTTGAATGTGGTAAAACAATTCGCAGCAATATGTAAACCCGTAAGGGGAGAAGTCTTAGACTGTTCTCTGATAGGCGATACTCTGTGTTTTTCAGGCATTGAAGATGTTTTAGAACATTACGATATAGATGATAGTGAAATCGAAAATTTTGTATTATAATATGGCTGTAAACAAAGAATATTCAGTAAAATCGCTGCTACGTATAGCAGCAAAATACGGTTATACGCTAACTTTAATACCCTTTAAGGGGGATAAAGCGTATTTCAAAGCGGTACAAGGCGACCAAATTTCGCCGTTTGCCGCAGAAATTTACTCGTATAATGTACGTTTAGCATACGCTAAACGGTTATACGCAAATCTAATGGAAACTTTAAAAATAATCGAACAAAATGGATAATTATACACAAAGATTAAATGAGTTTTGTTACGCAGGTAACAAACATTTTGTAGACCCTGAAAGAGTTGCGGCGGTCGAAATTCTCGGTTTGGAAAAAGCCGAAGAATTATATAAAAAATATAATAATAATCTGCCGTGGAATATTCGTAACGACTTTGGACTATATTCCGTATGCACTTACTTGTTAGGCGAATAAAGTTGGGAACAATGGAAGAAACAGAAATCAGGGCGTTGAAAATCACGCCGTATCAAGTCAAAAAAATAACAAAACTTCTGCAAAAGGAAGTTTCAATCAATGATTTGTTAAAAGTATTTGAAACCGAGTGGGGGTTCGATATTTTTAAGGATTATAGAGAGCGGTTACTAACCGCTTGCTATCAGGTTGAGCGATATTATAAATGCTTTCAAGAGGCTGAAAATAAACTCTCGGAGTTGAAGAATGAACTCTCGGACTATAAAAAAACATTTACAAAAATAAAAGAAATATGCAGAAGTTTTACAGAAAAATAAACCCTAAAAGGGATAAAAAATGTCATTCGTACTCCATAGACGATAATCCGACATTTTGGAACCATCCTAAGAGTAAATTTTTCTTAAACGAAAAACTTGTCGGAGGTGATGTTGTGTTTCATCAATTTTACAAGAAAACTTATATATTTCTGTTTGTTGATGAAAACGAACCGTATTTCGCTAATACAAAAGGATATATTGGGGTAATCAACAATCCGCATTATTTGCGGAAAGCAACTGAAAGTGAAACAGAAACTTTCTTGGACTCTCTCTCAGAAAACGGTTTTTCTTACCGAAATAACCGTATTTACCAAAAAAATACGCCGATAGGCTATAAAACACCAACAATTTACTAATATGGATAATATCTTATTCTTTGACACCGAAACGACAGGTGTCATTTCCAAAAGAGTCCGTAGTGCGATTGAAGATGTGGCTATAATGCCGCATATTGTCCAACTCTCTTGGAGTTTTAATGACCACGAGGGAGATTTTATAATTCGCCCTGACGGTTGGACAATACCACAAGAAGCGGCGAATGTCCACAAAATCACTACGGAAAGAGCATTAAAAGAGGGCGTTCCGTATGTGGACGCTTTCAAAAAGTTTTGGGTAGATTTGCAAGCAGCGGATATTATATGCGCTCATAACGCACAATTTGATATACGTATGCTTATTGCTGACTATGTTCGCTTAACAAATAAAACACGTGCGCAAAAGTTTTCAGATTATATTTATGCAAAACAGTGCATAGATACAATGATGAAAACTATTGATTTTGTCGGGGCGTGTTTCCCTGATGGGACGGTCGGAAAATTCCCCCGTCTTGAAGAGTTATACTTTAAACTCTTTCAAGACACTTTCAACGCCCACAATTCAATGGACGATGTAAGGGCGTTGCGAAAATGTTTTTACAAACTTAAAAAAATCAATTTAATTTAATATGAATAGAAAAGAAATATTAAAAGCATCGGGAAAAATCCGATGTGTTGAATGTCCGAATGGCTCTGAATTGGATTGCAAAGCAATAGATATATGTACCTTTGCTTTTTACAAAGGCTACGAATCAGGAGAGAGGGCGATAAAGAAAAAAATGAAGAAAAATGATAATAACTCAACAAAATGACATACCTAAATCAGGGTGGTGTCTACAAAAGTGTTACGAATCCGACGGAAGCGGAGAATGTGAATTATGCGGGAAAAAACATCTCCGTTGGTTATATAAGGTCGTTCACGATAAACACGACCCTATAATTGTTGGAAGTACTTGCGTAATAAATATTACGTCATCAGCGGAAGAATATGCTAAATTGTTGGCTGATATGAACAACGCAAGAAAAAAAGCAATTCAACGCCGCAATTTTATATTTTCAAAAAAATGGATAAAATCGGGTAGGTTGTTATACCGAGATTTTAGGTCTGTAATATATAGCGATGTTAAGTACCGTATAAATATATGGTGCAATAACAAAAATAATTATCAATTACAAATTAAATGTTATAATTTGTATCTTGATACAGATAAAAATCGTCAGCAAAGACGAAAAATTTTTACAGATTTAAATGAAATTAAAGGTGTCGCCTTTGATTTTATCACATCAGGTAAAATTGAACAATTTTTTAATATTTAATGTTATGAACGATTTTGATAAAAATAATGTTCGGCGGCTTGCTCGCAATTTTGCAAACCATATCAACAAAAACCTACTTCCTAACGAAGAAGAAGATTTGAAAGTTGCGGCAATGAAACAAATTGCAGAAGCGTATCATTTACGGATAATCGAAATTATCAGTATTTTTGAAGATGAATACTTACGTACCCGACATTTTTCTAAAAAAGCGTGAATTATTCACGCTTTTTTATTACTTGTGTATCCTTAGAATCATTCCTCGTTTTCTTCGTTTCCTAAACTCGGCTCAAACATAACAAATTTTTTCAGGTCGTTAAACCTGTTTTTTATTGTTTGCGCAGTGCCTTGCTTCGGGAATGAGATTGTGATGTCGCCGTCATATTCCTTGTTTTGCGAACC
>JAEEXW010000100.1 GCA_016287995.1 Bacteroidales bacterium | reverse complement strand
GAGAAACGATATTGCTTGCACCTTCTACTTTTTTGCGTTGGTCTTTTGCAAAACCTTCACCGGTTTTACCACGTTGATCAACGAGATTAGCATTCATATCCTCAGGACCATCAGGAGATGCGTAAGAGGCAACCTGAATTGATTTCAAATTTGTATTAGCATCATCTGCTGCTGCTTTAACGTCTGCAACGAAAGAAGAAACTTCGTTTTTCTTCTGCTCTTTTTTGTCAAGAGCGGCTTTTTGCATAGGATAATAAACGGTGAGGTCTTTTGTCATCGTGCTGCTTTTGGGTTTTTCAACCTTAACTTCTACCAAACGACTTGAACCTACGTTTTTACCGTTATTAGCACCAGTAATAACACCATTGTCTACTTTCAAACCTTCTTCAACCAAAAGCGGAGTAACGTTAACGCCATCGCCGATTTTGATATCGGCAATATCAACCGTCTCAGAGCCTTTCGTTGCCTTCATATTGAGGATAAGGTCTGACCTTCTGTAAGGATCAGAATAATCAAGCGTATCTGTATAAGTATAAGGACCACCCGCTTTGTAAGGAATTACGGGATTGTTGTCCTTTACTTTTTCGCCTTGGATAGATTTAGATTTCATTTTGATTTCTGCGCCGCTGCTTAATTCCGACTTCAAAGAAGGCGTGCAAACGATGTACGCTTTTTTGTCGAAATATTTAGCAGGAAAAGTTACCGTAATACTTACCGGAACTTTACCGGCATGCATCTCCAAAGGACTCGGAGTAATGCTACGCTGAATCAAATTAGCATTGTTAGCCATTTTTTTAAGGCCGTTACAACCACCTGCTACAAAAGCAGTTGCAATCATCAATGCCAAATAGTTGACAGATACTTTTTTCATAATTACTATTGAATTTTAATTTTATTTTGTAATATCTAATTTGTAATTGATTAAGATTCCGCAAAAGTACACTTTTTTCGCAAAAGAAAAAAATTTTTATATAATTTTTAGATTTCCCTTTTGTTTATTGTCCTTAATTGCGCCTAACACGTATCCGACGGAGACTGCAATTGAAAACAAAATTAAAAAAAGTTTTTTCTTAAAATCAAAATCACCGTCCGACAAAGCGGCTACCGTCAAACCCAAAACAATACCCGACAAAACGCCGTACAAAGCGTAAAGCGGTTTAAACCAATCCTTTTTAGAATATCCGTGTTTGGTAATAAGGTGTTCGGTAATAAAATCCGCTGCGATTTCCAAATCCTTTTTACCCTCTTTACCCACCCCCATCATTTGAGGATAATGCTCCGAGAGAAAAAGTAGCGTATCCATATTAGCCTTACATTCACTGCATTGACACGACTCTTTTTCTGTTATAACGGCAAGACGCTCCAAAAAAGCGACATTAAAGAATTTGAAATCCTTTGCACTTATCTTTTCGGAATTTTCCGAAACATTGTTTTTTATTTCATCGGACAAAACCATACGTTAAATTTTTCTTTCAAATTTTAATCCAAAAGTATAAAAAAATACAGAAATAAAATAATTTTTCATATTTTTGTAAAAATTTTTCCAAAAGAAATGAAAATTACTTTTCTCGGCACAGGGACTTCGCTCGGCGTTCCGATAATAGGCTGCAACTGCAAAGTCTGCCGTTCAACGGACAAAAAAGACAAAAGATTCAGAAGTTCGGTTTTTATAGAGACCGGAGGCAGAAGTTTCATCATCGACACGGGACCTGATTTCAGGATTCAGTGCCTTAACAACGGCGTGGAAAGAGTGGACGCTGTCTTTATAACGCATATCCACAGAGACCATCTTTCGGGTTTGGACGACATACGGCCTTTTTGTTACCAGCAAAAAGCGTTTATTCCCGTATACGGCACAAAAACAACGTGCGAGAGAATTTTGAAGGATTTTGCGTACTGTTTCGGCGAAAACCGTTATCCGGGAGTCCCGGACATCACGCTGAAAGAAATATCAGCAGAACCGTTTGAAGTGCAGGGCGTTAAAGTAATTCCGATTCCCGTCATGCACGGCAAAATGGAAGTTACGGCTTACAGAATAGACAATTTTACGTACATCACAGACGCAAGTTTTATTCCGGAAGAAAGCATAAAAAAAATCGCAGGAACGGAATATTTAGTTGTCAACGCTCTGAGAAAAGAGCCTCATCCTTCGCATTTTACGCTTTCGCAGGCTCTGGCGTTGATTAAAACAATCCGCCCGAAACACGCTTATATTACTCACGTGGGACACGGTTTCGGTTTTTACGATGAAATGCAGAAAAACCTGCCCGAAAACGTTACGCTAAGTTACGACGGTTTGAAAATTGAATTTTGAACAAAAAATGGAAATTATAATTTTAATTCTCACTATAATAAATAGTGTGGCGGTTTTGATTTTAGCAGTAAATTCACGACGGAATTTTGACGAATTGCGGCGCGATTCTGCTGAATTGGAAGACGCTTTCAGAGAAGAATTTGCCACACAACGACGCGAAAAAGAAACCTCCGACTCGCAGTCAAGAATGGAAACCTCCGCGCAATTCCGCCTTATGAGCGAAAGTTTGGGCAGAAACGTTGACGCACTGGCGCAGTCGCAAAAAATCCAACTTCAACTTTTTTCTACCCGCCTGAAAGAAATCAGCGAGCAGACAGAAAAGAAACTGTCAGAAATTCAGCAACTTGTTGACAACAAACTCAAAGAGACAATCGAAAACCGTTTCGACAAGTCATTCAAACTGATAAACGAAAGATTGGAGCAGGTTTCAAAAGGCCTCGGCGAAATGCACGGCTTGGCGCAAGGAGTCGGCGATTTGAAAAAAGTACTCTCAAACGTAAAAACGCGCGGCAACATGGGCGAAGTAGAGTTGGGAAACATTTTGGAACAGATTCTCAGCCCCGCTCAATACGTTGTAAACGCCTGTGTTGAAGAAGGTTCGCAAAAAAGGGTTGAATACGCCGTAAAACTTCCCGGCTCCGACCCCGACGGCAAACCCGTACTTCTGCCCGTTGACAGCAAATTTCCAGTTGAGGATTATTACCGTCTTTTGGAGGCTTACGACAACGGCGGCGACATAGAGCACGAAGGTCAGAGGTTTGAGGTTTCGGTCAGAAATTCGGCGAAAGAAATTCACGACAAATACATTCAGCCGCCTCTGACGACGGATTTTGCGATTATGTTTGTGCCGACAGAGGGACTTTACGCGGAGATTTTGCGCCGGACAGGACTTTTTGAAGCCCTGCGCCGCGACTATAAAATTACGGTTACGGGGCCGGCAAATCTTGCAGCGTTTTTGTCAAGCCTTCAAATGGGTTTCAGGACTTTAGCAATCGAAAAACGCAGCAGCGAGGTCTGGAAACTGCTCTCGCAGGTAAAAACCGAGTTTACGAATTTCGGCGACATTTTGGACAAAACCCGCAAAAAACTCTCCGAGGCGGCAAACGTCATCGACTCTGCCGGTGTCCGCAGCCGCGCAATAGAACGCCGTCTCAGAGACGTTGAAAATTACAACGAATTGGAAGAATAAAAATTTGTTTTTTCGCAAAAAATTAGCATCTTTGCAAAGATTTCAACCAAAAAACTTTTTTATCATGAATAGGGAAATCTCAAACACCGTAATGCTGCTGAGATTAGCAGAAAGCAAAGGCGACAAAGAAAAAGCCGCTGAATATAGGGAAACGCTTACAGATTTGTATTTCAAAACCGGCGACAAAAAATCAGCCCTCGCCTCGACTTTTCGGCTATTGGAGATGCATAAAAACGGCGACAAAAAGAAATTCGCCGAAATTTGTCTCAAAATGGGACAGATTTTCTCCGAATCGTATTATGGAGCATCGCTTTATCTCAACAAAGCGATAAAACTATTCAATGAACTTGACGATAAGGCCAACTGCGCCGTTGCAGAATATTGTTTGGGAATGTTAATATTTTCAACAGATATTGACAAAAATAAATATGAAAAGGCTTTCAAACATTTTGAAAAATCCGCAGAACTTTTTCACAGCCAAAAAAACACACGCGGACTTTCTCTTTCTCTTATCGGTCAGGCAAAATGTCTTTGCGAAGAAAACGATTATCCAAACTCCGAAAAAATTCTCGAAATAGCCGTCGACATTTCAAGAAACATTGACGGAGCAGGTTATCTTGACGAAGCACTTTATTATCTCGCACAAATCTATCATTTAGAAGAAAAAGATTTCAAAGCACAAAAACAAATAGAAGAGGCGATAGAAATTGTCCGTCAGATTGGAGAAACGGAATTACTCCCGATGAAACTGAAACTCTACGGCGAAATATTGTTAAGTCTCGAAAAATATGAAGAAGCAACTACCGCATTTAAAGAGTGCGAAAATATCAAGCGCAAACAAGGCGACCTTGATGGCATAAGCGAAGTTATACACCTTATCGCATACACACTTTACAAAAAAGGCGAATACGAAAACGCCATTTTGTATTTTCAAGAAGAACTAATTCAAAACAAATCTCAAACAGCACAATCAAGCATTTACCACAACCTTGCCCTGACATACGAAAAACTCGGGTACATAAAAGAAGCGGTTTTTTGTTACGAGCAGCAAGTAAAATATATGCACCCCGACTATACGCCAAATACAGACCTCTTAGAAGCATTTTACGACCTCGCTGTGGCCTATTCAATTAGCGACAGCACTCTCGAACGCGTCGAAAGCACTTGCGCAACTATACTTTCGTTTTATAACGATTTAGAAGAAGAAGATAAAGAAGAATGTCCTGACTACAACGAAATGACAGAAAAACTGCTTTCAAAAATCCGTCCGAGGCTCAATAAGTTAGACAACAACATTCAAGACACCGGATTAAAAGACGTTTTCACCTCAGAATACGTAAAAAAAGCAATTCTCACATTAGCCGCCGAGATTACCGGACAAAAAGGCATAAACACCGAAACCGAACTCGAAGAAAGCGAGATTATCTGCTTAATCATCGCCACCGAAAAGGAATTTGACATTACTTTTGAAAACGATGACATGGAAAATATCAAAACCATAGATGATTTAATCAAAATTACAAGAAAAAATATTAAAAAAATTAAAACTTTTTAACTAAAATATTTTTCACACAAACCCCTATCCCACAATATAATATGCAGATTTTATAAAAAAAATATCATATATAACTGAAAAATAAGTTATAAAACTGATAAATAAATTTTGTCAACTGGAAAATAAGTTATAAAATTGCATCGTCAATTAAACAACTGATTATTCAGTTTACAAAAACAATAAGACTATGGAACAACTTACTAAAACAGAAGAAAAAGTGATGCAAATTTTATGGAAACTCAAAAGGGCTTTCGTAAAAGACATCATCGAAGAAATCAGCGACCCAAAACCGCCGTACAACACGATAAGCTCGGTAGTTAGAATCTTGAAAGACAAAGGGTTTGTGGACTTTAAGGCATACGGCAAAACATACCAGTATTTTCCGAAAGTCTCAAAACTCCAATACAAAAAATTTACGTTTTCGCAAATGCTCCGAAATTATTTCGACGGAAGTTATCAGACGATGGTATCGTATATGGTGGACGAAGAAAAAATTTCTGATAGCGAAATCTCTGAAATTAAAAAGATTATCGAAGATAAAGCAAAGTAATGATTGAAGTACTGAAATACACTCTTGAAGCCGGCATAATATTTTGTGTTTTCCAGTTTTTCTTCAATCAGGTGTATTGCAGCCTGTGCTACAACAAATGGAACAGAATTTATCTGACTTCCGGCACTTTTTTGAGTTATCTTCTTCCTTTATTAAAAGTTAAATACTTTGAAAAAAGGATAGATAATCCAAACTTCAAAATTCTCGACATCAATCCTTTTAGCGACGGTCTTGATATAATAACCGTCAGCAAGGAAAAAAATTTTAAGACAATCATCGGGGATTTTTTTGACTCGGCGTTCTTTGAAATTTCGGTTGAAATTCTTTTCGCGGTTTACGTTGCAGGCTTTGCGGTAAAACTTTTCACTTTTTTCCGAGGACTAAACAAAACGTTGAAACTAAAACGTAATCCTTCAATCTGTACTTTGGATAACAACATCAAAGTATATGAAACTCAATTAAATGTCGTTGCGTTTTCATTTTTCAACAACATCTTCTTGGGCAAAAAAGCAAAGACACTTTCTAAGGAAGATTTAGAAACAGTTTTTGCGCATGAAAAACAGCACATAAAAAACTTTGATTCTATTGATTCAATAATTTTCGGGTTGTATTCTGCCCTGCAATGGTTTAACCCGTGCATAAAAAAAGCGGTCGCAAATTCGAGACTCATAGCAGAAAACATCGCTGACAGCGGAGTTTCTGCTCAAAGCAATTTAACGGAATATTCCCGGCTTTTGCTAAGGCTCGGAGAAAAAAACGTCAGCAAAATTCACGAGGTTTCTCCAAAAAAGAAAACACGCGGCAAACTTACAGAAAGATTAATCCTTTTGTTCAACAAAGATACAGATAAAATAAGGAAAATCAGGTTTTTGTCTACGCTGACAATTTTGCTGACACTTTCTGCCGCATATATCCTATGCGCCGGACTTTTCAGCCCGGAAAACTACGGTTTGGAAATTCCGCTAAAAGGAAAATTCAGAATTTCAGCCGACTATTTTGAAAACAAACTCTATGCGGACTCCTTAGGAAACATCTTTGAAGTCTCGCATCCTCAAATTGATTTTCTTGTAAGCGAAGGCACAAAAATAATTTCAAAATTAGAGGCTGTCGCAAAAACTAACAACAATGAAATCATTTTGAAAAAAGAAAACATTGAAATTACAATCGGCGGAAAAAACGTTTTTCCAATCGGTTTTAATGCGGGAGATTTTGTAAAAGAAGATAAAGTTTTATGTGAAATAAATGAAGATAATTCGCTTATTTTCATAAAAGTAACAGTCAACGGAAAAGTTGTAAACCCCAAAAAAGTTTTGAAATTATGAAACATCACGAACAAAAAACCGACCGTTTGTTATATTTTCAAATCGCGCTCTCAATCGTTTTGGCATTGGCGTTGCTAATTTTCAACTACGAAAAGCCGAAACCGAAATACGAAAACAAAAGAACTCTAATTTCGGGGTTGCAAATCCGAAAAATTGATCCGTCAAGCAAAACGGCAAAAAACTTGCAACCGCCCGAAAAGAAAAAAAAATGAAAAAAAAATTAACAGAAATTTCATTTTGTAAAGAAAAAGTATTAATTTAGCGCGGCGTAAGGGTAAAAACGCCAAAACTTAGATTAACGCTTTAAATTAAGCACATTAAGTATTTAACAGTCATAACATTAAAAGAAATGGAACAAAGAAAGACAGAGGCCGCCAATCTCGAAAATAAGAAAGGTTTTTTCTTGGAGATTGGTCTTGCAGTAACGCTTTTAGCATTTTGGGGCATTTTTGAATGGTCTACAAAAGTGGAAAAAGCGGAAGAATTAGTCGGCACCCAAACCGCCGTAGAAGAGGTTGAAGAGATTATGATTACTCGTCAGGAAGACTTACAAGTGCCTCCTCCTCCTCCACCAAAGCAGCAGGTTGCAGAAATTCTTGAAATTCTTGACGATAAAGTTGAAGTAGAAGACATCGCCCCGATAGAAGAACTTGACGACGAAGACAAAGTAGATTTTTCGGCTCCCGTTGAAGAAATCGTTCAAGAAGAAGAAAAACCCGAAGAACCCGAAATCTTCTTCATCGTAGAAGAAATGCCGCAATTTCCCGGAGGAGAAACGGCTCTTAGAAAATACATCGCCGAAAATGTCCGCTACCCGGAAATGGCAAAAGAAAACGACATTCAAGGTACAGTTTATGTACGTTTTGTCGTTGACGAAAAAGGCAAGGTTACTAATGTAGAACTTTTAAGAGGTGTTGACCCACTGCTTGACAAAGAGGCTTTGAGGGTTGTTAACAGCCTTCCGAACTGGAAACCCGGCAAACAAAGAGGTAAAGCAGTTAAGGTTTCGCACTCAGTGCCAATCAAATTTGCTTTGAAAAACTAATAACAACGGTATAATTTTTGTTTTTGCTTGTAGAGACGCAGCGCGGCTGTGTCTCTACATTATTTTTATACGGTAACTAAAACCTGATAGAGATTCTATGTCAGAAAACTTTAACATAAAAAGACCTATCTTAGTAACATGGGACTATTCCGAAAAGTCGGAATATGCACTTCTTCATGCCATTGACTTTGCAAAAGCCCTCAACCGCGAAATCATTTTGGCACATATCACAAAATGGGAAAATGACGTTGCTCTCAACGTGGAGCGCCTCAACCTCAAAGCCGAAGATATTATGAATCAATACGGCATACGACCTTCTGTCATTGTAAAAACAGGAAACATTTTTGAGGAAATAAAATCCATAATTGGGGAGTGCGACGCCGAAATCGCCGTTATGGGAACCCACGGAATGAAAGGTCTTCAAAAATTTACCGGCAGTTGGGCTCTAAAAGTAATTGCCGGCAGCAAAGCACCTTTTGTAGTTGTTCAAGACAAGCCCACGGAGGCTGACATTCACAAAATCGTACTGCCGCTTGATTTCAAAGCAGAAGAAAGGGAAAAACTCGTTTGGGCGGATTTCATAAACAAGATTTTCAAATGCAAATTCTATCTCTGCTATACAGAAAGCAACGACACATTGATTTTTAAGCGCACACACGCAAACCTCAACGCCGCTGTCAAATACCTTGAAAGCCGCTCCATAAACTACGAACTCCAACGCTTTGACGGTAAAACATCGTTTGCCACAGAAACAGTAAAATTTGCCGAAAGCATCGGTAGCG
>JAEEXW010000099.1 GCA_016287995.1 Bacteroidales bacterium | reverse complement strand
TCAACCGTAAAAGTTCGTGAGGCGCGTCTTAGACGTCAAAACGAGGAACTCGAACGTATTGTAAGCGAGAGAACTTCCGAAATCCAAAAACAAAAAGAGGCTATTGAATTTAAAAACAGCGAGTTGGAAATTCAGCGTGAAGAGATTTTGACTCAACGGGATGCCATCGAAGAAAAGAACGCGACTTTGGAAAAACAAAAGTCGGAAATTCTTTCGCAAAGAGACGAGTTGGAGGTTCAAAAGAATATCGCAACGCAGCAAAGGGACGAAATTGCACGTCATCAAAAAGAAATAATGGACAGTATTTATTATGCTAAACGTATTCAAACTGCCATTATGCCGAAAGGAGAGACAATCAACCGCGTTTTGCCGGAGCATTTTGTGCTTTTCCGTCCAAGAGACATTGTCAGCGGAGATTTTTATTACTTTAAGCATATTAATCATTATGCTGTAATTGTTGCCGCCGATTGTACGGGACACGGAGTGCCGGGTGCGTTTATGAGTATGTTGGGAAGTGCATACTTGAACGAAATTGTTGTTAACAATCAGGACGAACTTAACACGGGACATATTTTGGATGCTTTGAGGGAGTCGATAATTGAGTCGCTTCAACAAACAGGGCGTGTTGATGAGGCAAAAGACGGTATGGATATTGCAATATGTATTTTGGATTTGGATACCAAAAAACTTCAATATTCGGGAGCGTTCAATCCTTTGTTTTTGATTCGCGGTGGTGAGTTGGAGGAATACCGCGCCGACCGTATGCCGATTGGTATTCATGATTATGTTGACGTAGGTTTCACCACATACGATATTGAGGTTGAAAAAGATGATGTTATTTATATATTTTCAGACGGTTATGCGTCGCAGTTCGGCGGAAAAGCCGGTAAAAAATTTATGTCAAGCAGAATGAAAAAACTTTTGACGGAGATTTCAGGAGAACCTCTTCCTATGCAGAAAGACATCTTGAACGAGAAGATTGAAGCATGGATGGGTACTGAGTACGACCAAGTCGATGATATATTAGTAATAGGCTTTAAGATTTGTTAAAGCAATTGGCTCGTATTTACTGTTTCCTCATTAAATTAGTTTTTTCCTAAATCGGGGGTTGTAAAATTTTTTTTTTCAAACCCCGATTTTTTTTGGTGTTATAGAACAAAAAGAATATATCAATGAAACGTTTTTTTCTTACAGTTTTTTTGTTGTTTTGCTGCGGAAAAATTTTGGCTCAGGACGTTCAAAAAATTGTCAGCGAAATCCTTGAAGAGGCGGCTTTTTCCGATGACGACAGTCAAGAAGAATTTGCACAACTTAGCAGCGAATACCTTGAAAACCTTCTCGCAAATCCTTTAAACATAAATACTTGCACTTTTTCTGATTTTCAAAACATTCCCTTTTTGTCGGATTATCAAATTGACGATATTTTGAATTATCGTTTGGAATACGGCAGATTTTTTTCCCTCGGCGAACTCAAAGGTATACCGTCAATTCCTGTAAAAAACTTGAAAATTTTACAGCATTTTCTTTATGTTGGTGATGTGGAGAAAATTGGACAGCACCCAAAACTTTCTTCCGGAAAGCATACTATTATGACAACAATGAAAACCGTTTTTGAAAAGCCCGGACAATCTTTTTTGTTGAGATACCGTTACAAGTTGTCGAACAAAATTGCTTGGGGGCTGACTTCGGAAATGGATATGGGCGAAAAATTCTCTTTCGGAGACAAAAAATACGGTTTTGATTTCAATTCTGCATACTTCAAAATTGCGGATTGTGGGTATTTGAAAAAACTGATTTTTGGCGATTTTAGTGTAAAATTTGGTGAGGGTCTTTTGTATTCAGGCGGTTTTTTGACCGGGAAATTTTTGGCGGGTGCAAGTTATACCGCAAATCAAAGCGTTTTGAAGGAGTATACTTCTTCTAACGAGAATTGGTTTTATCGAGGTGCGGCGGCGGAATTCGGTTTCGGATTTTTCAAAATTGACGTTTTTTTGAGCCGCAACAAATTAGATGCTAACGTTGACGGCGAGAATTTTTCAAGTCTTAAAACAGACGGTTATCACCGCACAAATTCCGAACTTGAAAACAAAGACGCTCTAACAAGAAATCTCGCAGGAATGATTTTTAGTTATAATTACAAAAAAATAAAACTTGCAACCGCTTGTCAATATTATAATTATGACAAAGAATATACTCCTGACGACAAATTGCATTTTGCTAACACGCGAAATGACAAGGAAGGTTTTGCGTTTTCCTTGAACTGCAATTTTATTAGCAAAAAGCAAGATGTAAAAACCGAACTCTCTTTTGATAAGGACTTAAATACTGCTTTTATTGGTATTTGGAATTTACGACCAACTAATTTCTTGAATTTCAGTATGTTGTACCGTAATTATTCTAAAAAGTACTTATCTTTTACCTCAAAGTCTTTTGGCGAGAGTTCCAAAACTTCTAACGAAGAGGGCGTTTATTTTGGTGCGGCGTTGCAGCCTTGTGGTTTAGTTTTGATTGAAACATGGCTTGATGTTTTCCGTTTTCCGTGGCTTACGGCAACAGTTAAAATGCCGTCGTCGGGTTATGCCTATCTTGGGCAAACGACGTTTTTCTTATTGCGAAAGTTCAATGTATCAATGCGTTACAAGCAGTATAGAAAACAGTTTTTGCAAAGTGCTGACGGAAATAAAACAAACGAATATTTTAGGGTTATGACAAAATATTCGCCGGAGGATAATATAATTTTTACGAATTTTGTTCAGTGGAGTTTTTATAACGGATTGGAAACTAAGGAAAAAGGTTATGCTGTTTATCAGAATTTTCAGTATTCATTAAGAAAAACACCGCTAAGTTTTTCTTTGCGTTATGGCTTATTTTCTGCGCCTTACAATGCTCGGATTTACGCTATGGAAGATGATGTAACGTATTCGTTTTCGCTGCCGGCATATTATAATAAAGGTGTGAGGTATTATGTTAATGCGGCTTATCAATTTTTAGGGCGGTTTACGGCGCAGTTCAGACTTTCGCAAAGTCGGTATTTTGACCGTAGCGACGTAACAGAACTGCACGTATTCTTAAAAGTGAAACTTTAATAAATTTCTCCTCCCTCCACCATGATATTCAAGATGCCTTCGATTTCAGAAAGTTTGTTGACGAGTTTTTCGAGGTGTTCCTGATTGCGGACGTAAATTTCTAACTGTCCCGAAAAACTACAATCATCGGTTTCGATATGAATCATTTTAAGATTCAGGTCTAATTCTTGTGAAATTACAGTGATAATTTTCAGTGCGATGCCCTTTCTGTCAACACCTTCGAGATTGATTTTTGCAATTCCTGAGGCTTCTTGCGACTCTTTCCAACTTACTGGGATAAGGCACAAAGGTTGTTCTTTGACCTTCATTTGGGCGTAGAGACAACTCTTTTTGTGAATGTAAATGCAACTTTTGTCTTCTGCTAAAATGCCGATTGCATCATCGCCCGGAAGCGTATTACAACATTCTGCTAACTGGTAATTTATGTCTCTTGTATCGCTCAAAAGGTCGTTTATGCTGTGCGTATTGGTGTTTTTGTCGCCACCGAATTGAAGTTTCCAAAATCTTACCAAAGTATTGCCGACGGATTTTTTGACGAAATTTTCCAAATCTTGACTTGCAATTTCCGCTGTAAAAATCTTGTGATAAAGGTCGGTTTTGTTTATGCACGAAAATTCCGACATCAGAGAATTTGTCAAATCTTTTTCGTCAACGACTTTGTATTTTGTGAAAAGGTTGTGCAAAATATTCTGACCTTCGGCAATTTCCACTTTGATAAAGTCGTGAAGTTGCTCTTTGAGAATGTCGTAAGCCTTTTGCGTAACCACAATGTTGAGCCATTCCGGTTTTGGTTCGGTGTAATTGCTTGTAACGGGTTCCACTAAGTCGCCGTTGTGAAGGCGCGTTGAAATAGCCATCATTTTGTGGTTGACTTTTGCGCCGATGCACGATTTTGCGACATCAGGGTTGCTGATGTAGGCGTAGTCGAGAACAGTTGCGCCCGAAGGCAGTGCCGTAATGTTTCCCTCCGGCGAGTAGACCGAAATCTCGTCCGAAAGCAAAAGTTTGAAATCTTCCAAAAAGTCGAAATTCCGCGTATTAGGGTCTTCCAACTTGTCTTTTATCTGTTTTAACTTGTTGTCAAATTCGGCTTTTTTGTCTTTGATGCCTTTGTATTTCCAGTGTGCTGCAAAACCGTATTCCGCGATTTCGTTCATTCTTTCGCTGCGGATTTGGATTTCTACCCAGCGGTTTGTTTTTGCGTCATAAACCGTAATATGATATGCCTCGTAACCGTTTTCTTTCGGCGAGTTTACCCAGTCGCGGGTTCTTTCGGGGTGAACGTAATAATCCTTGGAAATAAGGTTCACGATTTTCATACATTCCTCTTTTTCGTGAGCCTCGTCGGTAGGGGTGTAAATTATTCGTAAAGCAAATTTGTCATAAACCTCCTCAAAGCCGACGTGCTTTTTCTGCATTTTTTGGTAAATGGAGTAAATGCTTTTTGGACGTCCTTTGATGTCGAATTTTATTCCATTTTGAACGAGTTTCGCAATTATCGGCAAACTGAACTGATTTATATATCTTATTGACTCGTTTTCTGATAGTTGCATCAGCGAGTTGATTTTTTTGTATGCATCGTTTTCAAGAAATTTGAAAACCAAGGTTTCGAGTTCGGTTTTTATTTTGCTGAGACCAAGACGGTGGGCGAGGGGCACATAAATTTGTCGTGTCTCGTATGCCACTTTAAATTGGTCGTCCTTTTCCCTAACTTCCAAAGTCCTGAGGTTTGCGAGTCTGTCGGCAAGTTTCACTAAAATTATCCTGATGTCATCGGTGATTCCGAGAATGATTTTCTTGTAAACCTCTGGTTCCGAGTCTTTGAAATATTCGCTTGTACCTTTTATTTTAGCGAGCGATTCGACGATAAAAGCCACTTTTTCGTCAAAAATGTTTGTTATGTCATCTTTGCTGTAACCCGTCTGAAAGGTGATTTCGTGCAGAAGAGCGCAGACTGCTCCCGTTTTGCCTAATCCTATGTCTTGAATCACTATCGACATAACATCAAACAAATGGTAAATAAAACTATCGCCTGTCCTGCGTTTTTGTCCTTTGTAAACGTCTTTTGCGAGGTTGTATGCTTTTCTTACGACGGCTTTGTCAGCCTCCGTTTTAAAATAGAGACTGCTTGCCATCAACTGTTCAAACATTCTGTCCGTATCCTCTTCCGTGTAAGGTTTTCTGTGCAGAATTTCCTCGGCTTTTGTCAACTCCTTTGCCATAACTTTGCTTTTTTTTAATCGTCAAGTTTGTGTCCGCAGTAAGGACAATAATGTTTTTGGTTGTTTTCCGAAATATTTTCTTTCGGCTCTTCTTTTTCCTTATCCTTTTCTTCTTTCTTTTTCTCAGCAATTTTTTCCAAAAAGCCTGCGCTGATAATACCTGTCGGCATTGCCACAAGTCCTATACCGAGAAGTGCCATAATGCTGCCGACAATTTTGCCCGCAGTGGTTATGGGATAAACGTCGCCGTAACCGATAGTTGTCATCGTAACGATAGCCCACCAAAGACAACTCAAAACATTCGGAAAATATTCTGCGTTGTCTTTATGTTCAGCGTAAAACATTACAAACGAGGCAATTATCATTATTATGATGATTAATCCCATAATAACTCCTATTTCCGAGCGTTTGTTCCAAATGACATCGCCGACAAGTTTTATAGATTCGTTGTAACGCGCTATTTTGAAAACTCTTAAAAATCTAAACAGTCTCAACGTTTTTACAACCCTCAAATCCAAAGAGGTGAAATCCAAATAAAAAGGCAGAATAGAAAGCAAATCCACAATGCCTGCAAACGAGAAAATATAATTTTTAATATGCTGCCAGCGGGTTTTGCCTTTGATTTTTGGGTTAAGGTGTGCTGTTAAAATTCTGATAATGTATTCTATCGAAAACACCATTACCGTAAAAAAATCAAAAGTATGGAAATAATGTCTGTACGGAACAAAAATACTGTCATCGGTTTCCAAAGCCATTTCGCCGACCGACAGAATAATCAAAATCATCAAAAAATAGTTGAAAAATTTTGACAGTCTGTTGTGTTCGTCATTTTCGTCTACAATATAATAAAGTGCCTTTTCTATTGATTTCATCGTGTGTTTAAAACTTTAACCTTGCGTCCGGAGCAAGATCCATTGACGCAAATTCATGTTTAAAAAATTTGAAATATCCCGCGCCTGCAATCATTGCGGCGTTGTCGGTTGTAAATTTTCTTTCCGGGATAAAAACTTCCCAGCCGTATTTTTGGGCGGTTAACGTCAAAGTGTCCCTTAATTCGGAATTTGCCGCAACGCCGCCGCCTATTGTTATCTGACGGATTCCTGTTTCTTTTACCGCTTTTTTGATTTTGTCAATCAAAATGCTGATAATCGTAAATTGCAACGAAGCACATAAATCGTCAATATTTTCGTCTATGAAATTCGGATTTTTTGCGATTTCGTCTTTTAAGAAATAGAGAAACGATGTCTTTAACCCTGAAAAACTGAAATCGAGACCTTTTATATTAGGCTTTGCAAAAGTAAACCTTTTCGGGTTGCCTTGATGTGCGTGTTTATCAATAATAGGACCGCCCGGATAGCCGAGACCCATAACTTTTGCGCACTTGTCAAAAGCCTCTCCCGCAGCATCGTCGATTGTGGAGCCGATGATTTCCATATCGAAATAATCCTTCACCTTTATAATTTGTGTGTGTCCGCCTGAAACCAAAAGCGTCAGAAAAGGAAAATCAGGATTTTTCTTGATATTGTCTTTTTCGTGTACAAACTGGCTGAGAACGTGTCCTTGAAGGTGGTTGATTTCAATCATCGGAATATTTCCCGCAAGGGAAAAGCCTTTTGCAAACGACACGCCTACAAGCAGCGAGCCCAAAAGTCCGGGTCCTCTTGTAAAAGCAACCGCTGAGATTTCATCTTTTGACAATCCCGAATCTTTTATCGCTTTGTCAACCACAGGAATGATATTTTGCTGATGAGCCCTCGAAGCGAGTTCGGGGACAACACCGCCGTAAGCGGAATGTACTGCCTGACTTGCTATGACGTTAGAGAGCAAAATCCCGTCTGAAACTACTGCCGCAGAGGTGTCATCGCAAGAAGATTCTATACCTAAGATATTGATTTTCAATTTTTAATTACTTTTTATAACAAACTTTATTCAAACCCCTAAGTTACAGTTTTTAATGTTAATACCAAAATTATTTTGTATTAAAAACATTTAATTAGAAAAACTTAACACAAAAAAAATATCAAAAAGTTGAAAAAAAATTGTGTAAATCAAAAAAATATACTTAAATTTGCAACGGAATTTATATCTATAAATAAAGTCTAACACATTAAAGCAGAAATTTAAAAAAAATAATAAAAGTTAATGACACCGAAAAAAAACAATCAGGGTTACGAAGAAGAAGAACTCAACGAACAGAGAGTTCAGACTTCGGAAAATTCAGTTCAAGAAACTGAAGAAGAGGAAGTGATTCCTATTAATTCTTACAAATCCAACGTTTCAACAATGGATTTTGACTGGGACAATGTTTCTAACAAGAAAGGCGATTCTTATTCAGCCGACAAACGTAAGACTTTGGAAGAGGCTTACGACAAAACTTTGTCGTCAGTTGTTGAAAATCAAGTAGTAGAAGGAACCGTTATCGCTGTTAACAGCCGTGAGGTCGTAGTAAGCATAGGTTCTAAATCGGAAGGTGTAATCGGCGCAAGTGAGTTCCGTTACAACCCCGAACTCAAAAAAGGCGATACCGTAGAGGTTTACGTTGAAAATCAGGAAGATAAAAACGGTTCGCTTGTTCTTTCGCACAAAAAAGCACGTGCATTACGCTCTTGGGATAGAGTTAACGAGGCTCTTGAAAACGACGAAATTATCAAAGGTTACATCAAATGTCGTACAAAAGGCGGCATGATTGTAGACGTATTCGGAATCGAAGCATTCTTGCCGGGTAGTCAAATTGATGTTAAACCTATCAGAGATTACGATATTTACGTGGGCAAAACAATGGAATTCAAAGTTGTTAAAATCAATTCTGAGTTCAAAAATGTTGTTGTATCTCACAAAGCACTCATCGAGGCTGAACTCGAACAACAGAAAAAAGACATTATTTCTAAACTCGAAAAAGGTCAGATTCTCGAAGGCGTTGTTAAGAATATCACTTCTTACGGCGTATTCATCGACCTTGGCGGCGTAGACGGTCTTATTCATATTACAGACCTTTCTTGGGGTAGAGTATCTCATCCGGAAGAGGTTGTACACTTGGATCAGAAACTTCAAGTTGTTATTATCGACTTCGACGACGAGAAAAAACGCATCGCTTTGGGTCTCAAACAACTTACTCCGCATCCGTGGGAAGCACTTGACGCTAACCTCAAAGTCGGCGACAAAGTTAAAGGTAAAGTTGTTGTTATCGCTGATTACGGCGCATTCGTTGAAATCGCTCCGGGCGTAGAAGGTCTTATCCATGTATCTGAAATGTCTTGGTCACAACATTTACGTTCTGCACAAGAGTTCTTGAAAGTAGGCGACGAGGTTGAGGCTCAAATCCTTACACTTGACCGTGAGGAAAGAAAGATGTCTTTGGGTATCAAACAACTCAAACCGGATCCTTGGGCTAACATCGAAGAAAAATACAAAATCGACTCTAAACACGTTGCTAAAGTACGCAACTTCACCAATTTCGGCGTATTCGTTGAAAT
>JAEEXW010000098.1 GCA_016287995.1 Bacteroidales bacterium | reverse complement strand
ATATAACGGAAAGACACATCTGTTACATCTTCCATAGGTGCAAGTATCAGCGGATAACGGTCAATTTCTATATTGCCAATTTTAAACATTTTTTCCCTTATATTTTTATTCGCTTAAAAATCCGTATTCATAAACCTTTGGTTTTATGATTTCACCTAAATCCCAAAGCGCAGATTTCAAGTTTGCCAACAATTCTGTATAATAAGCATCAATAGAACCTGTTTTCATTTTGCCGTTTTTGTCCCGACCCTGAAAAAACTCTTTTATGTCGTAAAGACTTGCGTTTACGTTAGTCGCCTCCATCGTGTGGTAATATTTCCACAACTCACGACCCGCAGATAATACGGCTTTGGCTGTATCGGAAAATTGTAGAGTTACAATTAATCGCGATTCTACCGCCGTATGTGAAAACAAATTAGCATTTGATTTTTCCGCTTTCACTTTTCCAGACAAAAAATCCGACAAAAAATGCGATTGGAATTTTTCTTTTGCATCAACCTCATATTCAGTAAACGGAATCCAATGATTTATACCATTGTTGGACGAAATTCTGTTCTGACTATGAAAAATAGTGTAAATCAAACAGTTGGTTTGAAACTCAAAATCCTTTTCCCATTTTACCTTTGGAGAAAGAAATTGATCGCGATCGTTTAGCCAAGTCTGCTTAATACATTGACGAACACTAAAATACACAGCATTAACAATCAGTGTTTTCGCGTTTATAGCCGAATAATTGTTATGCCGCGTACCTTTATTGTTAATAATACACAAAAATTTGTTGTTTTGAAAATCGGGAGTTGGATTTTCCATATAGCCAACACTATTTTCTGTTTCAGTGTCAAGCCTTTTCATCCAACGGTTGATACTTTCGTGTTTTTCATCGTCAACTTGGTACTTTTTATGACCGAAAAAACTACCATCGGCACTAAAAACATCACATTTGATTTTTTTGAACTTTTCGATTTCGGAAGTATCCCAAATAAAAAAACCAATAGGGAAAGAACCGTCCACATTATCGAAAGTTTTTGCGGGAACTATAAAAAGTTTTTTCAATTTTGCCTGAAAAGCGTTGCGAAAATCTGAAAAATTGGACGCACAAAGAGTTTTCAACTTTGCAAAATTTCCTATTTTACATTGCGACAATTCTTTATAAATACGAATTTGAAATTGTGTAAAAACTTCATTGCTCGCTTTTCCCAGAATATTTTTATATTTTTTGTAAACCATATTAGAGGTTGCAACACCACTTTTGTTACTACCCGTACCTTGAACCGTTGCCGCAGAAGTAGCCTCTTTATAAGGCGGATTGATGTAAATTAGTAATTTTTTACGCCTTTCAGGATCTGAAATAATGTCGTACAAGGCTTGCGGAAGTTTGCCAGAAATTTCCATAATTCCAAAATCCGTTTCAACTTTTACAGAGTTCCCGACAGGCAACAATTCATCATTTAAAAAATCAAACTGAAAAACATGACTTTCCAAAAGGTTTGCACCATTTTTAATTCTCTCTTTCATAACCTCTACATCTTGCTGGTCAAGAGTGGAGGCAAAAATGTTGTATTTGTTGACAAGACCGTTCAAAAGATTTCCTGTCCCTGCACAACAATCCCAAATATAATATTCATCTTGCCAATTTTTGCCCAATTCCCCAGCCAAATACTTCTGCGACAATTCCACCCAAATCTGAGGCGTATAATACGCGCCTTTGCGTTCCCTGACATCTTGCGGCACAAGCAAATCCAAACGCGAAATTATATAATTCCAATAAACGTTTTTCGGCGGACGTTTATAACGTTTCCAAAAATCAGCATATTTTTCCAAACCGCCGTTTTTATAACCAAAAGAATATGTTACCTCCAAGCCGAAATTATCTTTACGCGTCAACTGATAACATTTTGAAGCAGTTGAATTAAAAGATATGAAAAAATCCGGGTACGCTACTTTGTCGTCGCTAATATCGGTTGTATCGTTGTCATCAATATTTAATTCAGACAAAAAGAAGTCGCGGTCATAAATATTATAGTTTTTTTTGAGTTTTTCCCAGTCGGCGTTAATCGAGGGCATTACCATTTCGCGCCACTTCTGATAAACAAATATAAAATTGTTCTTGTCTATCAGAGTTGACAACAACGAACCGCCTTCAACAAAATTTTGCTCTATAAAATTATGAATTTCATCGTCGTCCTTGCCAAAATAAAACTTTAAAATATTATCCTTATTGACTGTTTTTTTTATCGTCGCAATAGTTTTTTCATCTACGTTGGACGGGGTTTGCGACCAGTTGAAATCGTTGAGCGCGTAAACCGGCAAAACAGCATTATACTCCACAAAAGCAATTTTTTCGCTGTCAAAACAGCCAATAAATTTCGGAGGCAAAAGATTGTAAGCATCTTGCTTGATAGTTACGATAAGTTGCGCCAACATTTTATAAATGTCGGTCGGCGACTGTTTAGCCTCCGCCCACAACAAATATTCGGAATTAATTTTCCCTGAAACTTTTACAGTAAAATCAATCCGTTTTATAATGTCTGTGCAGTCAAATTTTTTAAAATACCTGATTGCCGTCTTGTTTTTGAGTTCCTCTTCCAACATAAATCCGCCGTAAAAAAATATTTCAAAATTTAACTGCAAATTTAACAAACTTTTTTTGAAATCCGAAATCAAATTTTTATTTTTGCAGCGACTGAAAACTTTAAAGAAAATGACGGATTTTTTAATAGACTTGTTCAGCGATTTGTCAGAATATTTCATCTCCACTTTTACAGGGTGGGATTTGAGTTACGAAACCGCTGAAACCCTCAAAAACATCATCAACATGATTCTGATACTATGTGTCAGCGCAATAAGTTGGGTGATAGCCAAATGGATAATCGTAGAGGCGGTTCATAAAATCGTTATGAAAACCGACAACAAATATGACGACGAACTCGTAAGATTCAAAGTTGTAGAGCCGCTGAGCCAGATTTTTCCGGCAATTTACATCTATTATCTGATACAGTTTGCAATTTCCGATGGAGAGTGGGTAGGCAGAATCAGAACGTGGTGTTTTACTTGGAACGTTTTTTCGGGAATGTTAATCCTCATGCGGGCTATCGACTGCATACAGTCTATCATAGACCAAATTTTGGAGGAACAGCACAGAAAATTCTCAACACAAGGCTACAAACAGGTTGTAAAAATCGCGGTCGGAATAATCGGCGGTCTTATGATGATTGCCGTTTTGACGGGTCAGGATTTGTGGAAGTTGATTACCGGCTTAGCAGGTATGTCGGCTGTCTTGATGTTTGTTTTTAAGGATTCTCTTTCGGGATTCATTGCCTCAATACAGTTATCAAGTC
This sequence comes from Bacteroidales bacterium, assembly GCA_016287995.1. Classification (GTDB taxonomy): domain Bacteria; phylum Bacteroidota; class Bacteroidia; order Bacteroidales; family UBA3824; genus UBA3824. Next base: position 5,541 of record JAEEXW010000098.1, on the reverse strand, counting down.
TCAACATGGTAAAAATGAACGACTGGATTAGAATCAACAACCGCAACATTGACGGAAACGTCGTTGACATAACCCTTAACACCGTAAAAGTCAGGAACTTCGACAACTCGGTTTCTACCGTTCCGACGGCGGCTCTGATGAATGAATCGTTCATCAACTTTTCTAACATGCAGGAAATGAAAGCCCGCAGAATGATGCGCACGATTATGATTGACGCCGACAGCGTTGAAGTCGCAAAGCCGGAATTAATCGAAAAACTCAACGCAAAATTCAAAACGCTCCCACGCTGGACGGATTACGTTAACTCTCGGCTAAAAGCCTCTGAAAATTACGACGATACGGTAAAAGATTTCACAAAACGCGAAATCACCAATCTCGAACTTTTCAGAAAGTACATAGAATTTTACATCAGAGCCAATTTTCAGGAGTTTGTCAAATACAAACCCGTTACCGAAACCGATGAAAACGGCAATATCAAACAAGTATATTATGTTGACAAAGAATTGTTTACAGAAATTCATGGAAAATTTACCGCCAACGAATATCTCTCCGAGAACAACGGCGAGTGGAAGATAAACGATTTCAGAAAATTCGTCCAAAAAAATTCAGACCTGAATTACAGCCGCAATTATGCCAAAATGGACGAAAACAAAAGACGGGAACTTCTCGAAAGAGTTTTCTTGGAAGAAGACACAAAAGACCCCGGAACTTATTACCCTTTCCGTTTCAGACGCAAGGACATGTATATCAACAACGAAATCAAGGATTGGGTTTATCCACAGCGTTTTATTAAAAAAGAAGGCACTTTCGTAGAAAACGGACACTTGATGGTGCGACAAATGCAGCAGACAGCAACCGGAATCCCTCTTGAAGTCTATGCTTTTACAAAAATAACAGAATGGGCAAGTTTTGAGGTCGTTCAATCAGAATTTTTTGAACATTTGTTCTCGATTATAAAAGAGTTTGGACTGAGAACATTTCAGTTCACAAAAACGGAAGATTACCAAAAGGTAATCGCAAACTAAAAATCAAAAAAAATCAGGAAACGTACAAGGAAAAAATGTTAAAGAGAACAACAATATCTCTTTTTGCTATATTTGTTTTTTTAGGGGTTGTATTATGGAGCGGTTGCTCAGAAGAAGACGGAGAGTCCGATTTGGGCGTATTGCGCACCATACCGACCGATGCCGGTGCAGTTGTCAAAATATATGACATCGAAGGTCTTATGCTGACCCTTAACAAAAATAGCGTTATATGGCAGGAGTTCCTCCGTCTTAAATACATGACGGAGGCAGACCGCATTATGAAAACTGTTGACTCCGTTATAAAACGCACCCCTATTATAGGTAGCATTTTGCACAAAAAAGAAATAGCAGTATCCTTTCACAAACACGGGAAAGACAAAGTTTCGGTACTCGCAGGATTTTGCACCACAAAAAAAGAGGCTACCGATTTAGGAACTGCCATTTCTAAAAATGCCAAAAACAAAAATTTCAAATTCTTCAACCAAAAATATGACAACGTTATAATATACGTAGTGTGTTCCCAAGACAACAAAGAAATAGCCGCTTTTGCGTATCTGAAAGGCTTTTTTGTGATTTCACATTCCAAAATGCTACTTCAAGCCTCCGTCCGACACATCAACAACGGCAGCAAAATAACCGGCGGCGGCAAAACCTTAAAAGAACTTCTCGCCCCAGCCGGCAGAGGTTCCTACGCAAGCATTATTGTCAACTACAAAAGCCTAAACGAGATTTTCAAAAGCGAACTCAACACGCAAAACTATTCATCCGGCATTGCTAATTTTGCTGATTGGTCTGTCCTTGATATAAAAATAGACTCAAAACACATTATGTGCAACGGATATACCGCTTACGGCAAAAACGATATGGAATACCTAAGCGTATTTGAAGGTCAAAACGAAACCGACAACGACTTTTTGAAATATTTGCCCTCAAAAACAATCTGCTATTCGTCGGCAGGAATTTCCGATATGCCGACTTTTAAAGACAAATACATTAATTTTTTGAAAGCAAGGACTACGTACACACAATTCAACAATTTTGAAAACGCTTTTGAAAAAGAATACAAAGTAAAATTAAGGGACGAAATATACAAACTTTTTACGACCCGCGTAACAGAGTTTACTTGCGACTACGCCTTAGCAGGCAGAGGCTCAGATAATTACACTGCCGCAGAATTGGAAGACGAAGATGCCGCAAAACAGTTTTTTACAGGGCTTCTAAAAGAATACTGTCAGAAAAGAAAAACCGAATACTCAAAAAACGTTACGGAACTTATTTCAGTAAAAGGCAAAAAATATTATGTATGTCAATGTCCGTTCATAAAAAAAATTATTCCGATGTATTTCGGCAACTTGTTTTCAGGCGAATACGAATGTTTTGTGATTTTCAACGGCAAAATCATTTTCGCTAAAAACACCGCTGCAATCCGCGAATACATCAACGCAATAGAAAACGGCAAAACCCTTGACAAAAACGCTAATTACGAAAACTTCAAAGACCTCACCGTCTCTGAAAGCAACGTCTCATGCTATACCGACATCACATACTCTTTTGAAAAAATAATGTCGTACCTATCAGCACAGAATGCCGCACAATGCAGAAACGAAAAAACACGTCTGAACCCTTTTAGAAACTTTTCGCTGCAATACGGCAAAGCAGACAGCAAATCAAGGGTGCTGACAACTTTTGCGCTGCAATATACCGATAGGTTTGACTCCGAAAGAGCCGTTTCGTGGATAACACCCGTAGACTCCGTCGTAAGAGGAAAGCCGCAAGTGTTAAGAAACGAAAAGACCGGCGAAAAAATCGTCTTCATTCAGGACGAAACCCTAAAAATATACCTTTTTGACAAGGACGGCAAAAGATTGCAAATGAACAAAAAACAGTTGGCAGAGCCCCTCAAAGGCGAGGCAACGGCAATCGACTATTACGGAAACGGAAATGTTCAATACCTTTTTGCAACGGACAACTTTTTGCACTTAATCAATCAAAAAGGCGAATACATAGATAATTTTCCCGTAAAACTGCCAGCACCGCTTTCGGCTGAAATCTCGGTTTTTGACTATGAAAACAACGGCAACTACCGTATTTTTGCGCCATGCTGCGACAGAAAACTATACGTCTACACCAAAGACGGCAAAATGTTGGATGCTTGGACACCGTTTCAGACCAACGACAACATCATTACGCCGGTACAATATTTCAACATCAACACGATGGAATATTTGGTGTTTGCTGATAATCTAAAAACTTACATTCTAAACCGCAGGGGCGAAGTAAGAATCAATGTTACAGACAATTTTCCGAAGTCAAAAAACTCGCTCTTTTATGCCGAACAGCCGAGCGGTGAAGAATATCCGTACTTTGTTACAACAGGGTCTTCGGGCGAAATAAAGCGCATAAGAATGGACGGAAGTTGCAGAGGCGGCATAACTTCAAAACACTATTCAGCAAACCACTATTTTGTGGCAGCAGATATAAACCAAGACAAAAAAAACGAATACATCTTTACTGATGATAAACTTTTGGAAGTCTTTACAAACACCGGCGAAATTGTTTTCAGTTGCATTTTGGATTCCAAAATTACCTCCAAACCGCTGATTTTTAATTTTCCGTCCGGCACAAGAATAGGCGTAGTATGCGCAGGCGAAAACAAAATCTACCTCTATGACTCCAAAGGGAAACTCTGCAAAGGTTTTCCCCTGAACGGAGCAACAGAGTTTTCGATTTCAAAACTTGACAACAAAGACAAATTCAGCGTTTTGACCGGCGGCAACGAAAACTTTTTATACAATTACCACATAGAGTAAGTTTTTTACATTTTTTCAAAAATGTTCGTATAATATTGTGTCCCGGTCTGCCGAGCAAACAACTCACCAAGTTTTTTGAAATTATCGTTCTTAGTAAAACAGTAAGAAATTCTGCAACATTTCAGCATAACATAATAAAACGAATTTTGCGGAATATTGTCAAAAAACGAGTCTATATTTTCAGTATATATTTCAGTGGCCTTGTTGGTATTTTTCTGTTCTAACAACGCATAGGCGTATTGAAGATAGTGCATCGGTGTCAAAAAGGATATTTTTTCGGACATATCCCTAACAACCGAATAACAGCCCGTCAAAATCAGAAAATCAAGCAGAATATACTCAACCCGCATAAACCTACGTTTTTGCGCATAATAAACAACAGCAAAGTCAAAAACATCTTTCATTATCTTACTCTCCACGCGAGAGTAACACGAATAATTAAACAACAATTCGCAAGAGATAAAAAGCAAATACTGAAAACCGTCTTCAACATCAAAATCAAGATCCTCAATTTGAGAATACAAAATAGCAACCTCAGCCTTATCGCACCGCAAAAAAGCCTCCAACATCTTGAAACACAACACTAAAAGTTTGTCTCCACTTTTTTTCTCCCGCTTTAAATATTCGTCAAGATACTCTAAAACAAAACCGTTATAAAAATCCAAATCAACGTACTCTTTAAGATAAAAAGCACTTTCCGCATCAGAAAGCAAAAGATTGCCACTGATTTCGGGATATGACTTTACTAAACGGCAATACAGACTTTTAAGAGTAAATTTATCATCAGGGACTTTCACATACATGTCAATTATATGAAACATCTTTTTCAAAATGTCAACTCTGCTCTCGTCAAAAGCATAACGGATAAACCAAGAAAAAAGTTTGGTTTTCATTGCGGGATTTTCTTCATAAAAAGACGAAACCTCCAAAAACAAACTTTCAGAAATACCGAACTCACTACGCCAATATTTAGAAAGATGATAATCAAAAAACTCTTCGTAAGTAAATTTTACGACCGAGCGTTTTTGACCGAACTCCCCTACTTCTTCGTCTTCCGACAATATACCGCAAGAAACAAGCATAAGGAATTCCTTTCCGTATTCGTCAATAAGTTTTGTTAACCGCCCTTTATCGGTTTTAGGCGTATCAAAGCCGTAATGTGTGGTGAAAAGAAAAAAATCAACAAAGCGTTTGCACCTATAATCCCCCATATAAGACTGCGTATAAATATCGAACACGTCGGTTTGAGTAAGATTCTTTTTAGATGACTTTATCAAAAGTTCCAAACTTGAAGGAATCCTAAAACTGCCTTTTATACAGAAGTTTACCAAATATTCCAAATTCAAAATAGTAAGCGCGTCACAATTTTTCAAAACGCTTATAGCCTCATCATAAGTTAGCAGCGGTATGTTTGCATAAGCCGTTGTATTCAAATTCCAATCAGCCTTAAACCAACAGCAGCGGTTGCTTTCCGTAACGGACTGACAAACTTTCAGCCAAACAGAAGGCGTGATTGTAATGACGGTTTTGAAATATTTAACGTCTTTGTAAAGAGCCGTTATACTAAGCACTGAATCAAGAACTTCAACAGAAGACACATCGTCCAAAACAAGAATCAAACGACCGTTCAAGGCTGCGGGCTTTGACTCAAAATATTCCTTGTAACTCATTTTGCCGCCCAAGCCGAGAAACGCAGAAAGAACGTC
>JAEEXW010000097.1 GCA_016287995.1 Bacteroidales bacterium | reverse complement strand
CTCTCTGCATAAAATCATCAAACTGCCAGTTTGAGAGATACGCAATCCTTTTTCTAATTACTAAACTTTTCATTTCTCTTAAAATTTAATTTGTTGTTTTTAAAATTACGCTGCAAAGATAAAAGCATATTTTTAATTATGCAAATTATTCTTGATATTTTTTTAGTTTTTATTGTTTTTTTATATATTTTTGCGGTCTTTTATCATAGTTTTTTATAACAAAATCCAATACACAGGGCATTGTAACACGAATTTTGTATTAATTGTTAAATAAAGTTAAAAGCGTAAGTTTCTATGATGTGTAAAATCAAAAAAGGAAGTCAGATAACGACTTTACACATTGTGTAAAATAAGAAAAGGAAGTCAGATAACGACTTTACACATTGTGTAAAATAAGAAAAGGAAGTCTGATAACGACTTTACACATTGTGTAAAATCAAAAAAGGAAGTCTGATAATGACTTTACACATTGTGTAAAATCAAAAAAGGATGTCCGATAATGACTTTACACATTGTGTAAAATGTAAAAATTAGTTAAAAACCGACCATTTCATAGCCGAAAAATCAAAGACCAAAGTCCACTTTCCCGCTTTGCCGTCAATCCAAAAATGATTAAAATCACCGTGAGCCGCAGAAATTGAATACTGATTATCCCATGAAGATTTCGGACCATAAGTTTTTCCGTCTTTGTCAGTAACGGTAAAATTAGCATAATCGGTCGAAAAATTCAACGTACCTCTATAAGTACCATCGTCCTGCCTTTCAAGAACGCCGATTTCCTCGCCGCTGAGAAGACAGATTTTCAAAACGTCCCCGGCAAAAACTCCGTCAGGGTCGTCAGCCGGCAGTAAATCTTCTTTGGTCATCTTCCCGGCAAAAACTGTTAACGCAGGAGCAGGAGAACCATCCGACAAAAAGCCCCCCATTGCATAACCGTTATAATCATCGTAGCACTCAGGCTCCCAATAAAACACACCTTTACAACGCGGAACTTCCTCTTTGGCCCTAATTACGGTGTTGACAACCGCACGTTTGCCCTTCCAAGACGCAATCGCCGAAGTACCGAGTTCACAAATCATAACGTCCTTATCGTATGTGTCGGCAATTTTGTTAAGATTGCTGATACAGGCATCGATATACGTTTTGTACCAACCGTCATCATTATAATAAGGATAAAGCGAGACACCAAAAATGTCATAATCAGCACCACTGGTTTTCATAATGTCCAATGCCCAAGATAGTTTGCCGAAATCCTGACCGTTAGCCAAATGAACGATAGTTTTTGCATTCGGAAAAATCTCCCTGACCGCTTTGGTGCCGGAGGTTACCATTTTAGCAAAATTATTGTTGTTTTTGCTGATTTCACCATTAACGGAAGTTTCAGAGCCGTCAGACTGCGTTTTCATCATACCGGTTTGCGTTTCGTTGCCGATTTGAACCCACGAAACTTCAATGCCGCTGTCTCTTAACTTTTGAAGCGTCTCTTTCGTATAATTATAGACTTGCTCTGCTAACGCGTCGACAGTTTCGATATTGTCCCAAGCCTTAGGTTTGAACTGTTTCGCAGGGTCAGCCCAAGAGTCGGAATAATGAAAATCAATCATAATTTTCATATCCTGAGCCTGCGCACGTTTGCATTTCGACAAAACATCGTCAATATCGCACATTCCGTCAGAGCCGGAAGTTTTAGGATTGACCCAAAGCCGAAAACGCGCAGCATTAAAACCGACACTCTTCAATAAGGAAAAACATTCGGACTCTGTACCGTCAGAATTGCGGAATTTTATACCGGAGGTCTCCATAGGCGTTACCCATGAAGGGTCGCAACCGTAGGCAAAAGGAAGTTCCGAAACAACGGCAGGGTTTGGAACAGGTTCGGGTTCGGGAACAGTTTCGTCGTCTTTGCCGCTATTGTTACACGCCCAAAATGTCAAAAGCGACAAAGAAAATTCCGTCAACAAAAAACTAAACTTTTTCATACATATTTGTTTTTTAAAGTAAAAAATTATAACAAGAACATACATCTATATACACTTTTTGCCGAACTCTCCCCGAAAAAAGGAATCAGTCCGGCAAAAAAAGAATATTATTTAAATATCTTATTTCTGTTTTCCGACAAAGAACAACGAACACACTGCACAACTACCTTTCTTAGATCCTTTACCATCCTTGTAACGAATCGAAAGATAGTATACCGCTGCTCTGTTGCAAATAAAATCAAAATACTCTCTGTCTTTTTTGGTTGTCTTATCAAAAGTACTTGCGTAAGGATTTGATAATTCCGGGTGTGCTCCGTCAAAAAGAGTTAAAACAACGTCCCCTTTAATTTCGTCAGGCACACAAAGCCTGAATCTATAACGCGAACCCTTATTAAGAAACTGAGAAAATTTTGTACCACTCGAACCATCAGAATTAAGTTTTAATTTTATATTAAAATCTCTCTGAAATATGACACCTTGCATAGAAGCACACTCATAAACAAACTGCTGTTTACACTGCGCTTTTGCGTCTAAATTCAACAAGAATAAAGCCGAGACTACAAGCAATACAAATTTAGCACGCAATTTTCTCATAACATTCAAACTTAGCACACCCTTCATACGCCATAAAATTACTTATTCGTACTCTTACCGACGAAAGACAATATTCCGACAGCGCATGCCTTTTTTGATCCCTCACCGGCCTTAAAACGGATTGAAATATAATACATAGCCGTTTTATTGCAGATAAAGTCAAAAGATTTTCTATCAGACTTAGTTGTTTTGTCGTATGTACTACCCCAAGGTTTTGAATTTTCAGGGTGTTCGCTGTCATAAAGTGTCAAGACAACTTGATCCTGAAAACCGTCGGGCGCACAAAGCGAAAACCTGTACTGAGTACCTTTGTTAAGGACAACAGTCCATTTCATACCCGTTTCTTCGTCCGCTGCATCACGTTTCAATTTCGTATTGAAATCACGAAGATATATGGCTTTTTCAGTTTGAGTCGCACACTGATATACAACTTGTTGTTTACATTGCGCATCTGCGGTTGAGGTTGTCATTGCGAGAGCCACAATAGCAAAAACTAATATAATAAACAGTTTTTTCATATTATAAAGCAATTAATTTATAATTTTGTTACGAATCTTTTCTGTTACAGTAATAATTTCCGAAAGTTCCTCGTCTGAAACGGTAACGATACTTTCCTCGTTTTGAACAATCGCACCCTCGGATTCTACCGGAAGATCATCTTTGACTTGAACTGTAATTTTTACAACGTCAAGCACTTCTTTCACTTCCTCCAAATTGCCAACCAAATCGGCAAAATGTTTGTCATTTCCCTTAAACAATTTCAAAATCGGCAGAAGGTTGTTCAAAATGCCCTTTTGTTCGCCGATGGTATTTTTAAATTCCTCGTTAGGACGTTCTTTTGCAACCTGCGTTACAAGATACATAGACTCAATCCAAACACCGGTTACCATAAGCGCACTGAGATTACTCCTTTGATTGTTTCTCAAATGCTCGTCCATGTTGTGATAACTCTGAACTGACATTATTAAAAGAGAATCAATATTGTCATCGGAGGTAGCCAGCCTCTTCAAGGCCTGAAAATCGAAAAACTGTCCCAAAGTCAAAGATTCAGTAAGTTTTCTGATTCCCACTAAATAGTCTAAAATCATTGAGGTTTTTGAATAAACATTCAAATAACCCAAGTCGGCACTCAGAATTCCCAAACCCAAAGCACGCTTAAAACTTGAAGTATAACCGTTAACTTTATCGGGATCCATTAAGTACTTCTGAGAAAAAGGCACATCGGAGTCTTTCAACAATGCCGCCATTTCTACCGGCGACGAAAAACTTGCAATCACCTCATTCATAGCCTCCGCATCATAATTAACATCGGAGGTAGTTACTACCTCGTCCTCGGACGGTATAAAATCAACGTCTCCGCTACCAGAGCCGTCGCAACCGCCGCAACTGAACTGCACAAAAGTAAGGCAAACTAATGCCAAATATAAACATTTCTTATGCATAATCTCCCTATAATTTTTCTGTTCAAATATACATTTTTAGAGTGCAAAACTACAAAAAATGTTTTTATTTCCAAATATTTTTTATTCCGTTTTTTCTTCCGCAACCGTTTTTTTCTCCGCCGGCTCTTCTTTTACTTCTTCTGCCGGCTTTTTGTCTCCTTTTTTAGGAAGCATTTTCAAGAGTTTTTCCTTGTATCCTTTCAACGAAATATTGCCGCCCCAGTCTACAAGTTTTTTCAGCACGTCAAAATACAGCGTAACATAGCACACAAGACTGAACAGCCACAAAATCACTATGTTAAAACTGAACGTATCATAATATCTGCCGCAAAACCATTTTCTGGGAGCGTAAAAATGCGCCCTGAAACCGAAGAAACCGGAATTGTCAGCATCCAAAAATACCGGATCCGCTTGTTGTATTAAACGGTTTTTGTAGCGAATTATTTTATTTTTTTCATAAACATTTGTTACAATATCCTGCAATTTTTCGTTATGATAACGTTCCCTGTATCTTATGTACAAACCTTTGGATTTCTTGTCAAAGGCTTCCTTTCTCGACTCAATCCTCGAATCGGCAATGTTAAACTGTTTGCCGTAATATGAGTCAAGTTTGGAGAGATAATCATCAACCTCGTTGTATAAACTCTCCGAAAACTTGTCAGTAACCAAATCAGAGAGTTCAAAATCCGGCTCCATATCCGGGAAAACCCGCACTTCCTCTGCTATTTCCTCTCTCAAAAGCGCGAGGTTGTATTCCATAACGTTGTTCAGACTGTCTACGATTTTTTCTTTCTCAATATCGTCAGAATATTCATAATCCTCGTCAACCAATGTTTCAACACATTCGTAAGCGTTTGTGTTCGCCTTTTTAAGTTCGGCAACGTAGTAAATCTGCTTGAACGAAGAATTATTTTTCAGTTTTTCAAACTCGTAGAAGTTGCTCTCGAATTTGTTGTCCTTGAACTGTTTTACCATCAAAGCCTCGTATGCCCATCTTGAAGCCATACATTCGGCGATAATCGGCACTTTTCCGACGCTTCCGATGATTTGGTTCAACTTGTCAAAAGCAAACATAGAACCGCCCAAAGCCATCTGCGGAATCATCAACAGCGGTATCAAAATGTAAATCGTAACCGCAGAGTTGAACGCCGAAGAAATATTCAAGCCCATCATGTTAGCCAAAACCCACATCGGGAACAGCACAAGCCAGAAAGAGAAATACATCGACGGTTCGCTGAAATTCAGTATCGAATTACCGACCAAAATGTAAAGCGACGACTGAATTGCCGAAATCATCACCAAAATCACCACTTTCGCCACCAAATAACTCGACCGCGAAAGATTCAAAAATTCTTCCCGCTTCAAAATCTTCCTGTCGCGGAAAATTTCCTCCGCCGAAACCGTAAGTCCTAAAAACAGAGCGACAATAATACTCATAAAAATATACGGCACGATGTTCTCGTTTTCGTAAAAGACATATTCGTCTCTGTTTGCAGCGGTATAACGGATTAAGAACGCCAAAATAAAGCCCAATAAAGGAGCCTCAATCAGGTTCAGGAATATATATTGAAGATTTGAGATTTTCGATTTGAAATCCCTCCTCAAATATGTCAAAAACTGGTTCAGCCAGTTCGGAACTTTTAAGTTCTTAGGCGGCTCGGTCGTAACGTCGGGGATAATCTCCGGCGTGATTTTTTTGTGGAAAAGTTCCTCCCACTTGGGCGGCTCAATTTTCCTTTCGTTTGACCAGGAACCGAACTCGTTGACTTTTCTCGCCTCGATGATGTCGAAAATCACCTCCGGCGTAGCGTTACCGCAGTGCGGACATTCGCCCTCTTCGCTCTTGACCTGTCCGTCAATTGTTTTGAAATACGAAATAGCGTCCGTAGGATGCCCGTAATAAACCATATAACCGCCCGTGTCGAGGATTATCATCTTGTCAAACATCTTGTATATTTGAGAAGACGGCTGGTGAATGACAACAAAAATAAGTTTGCCTTTTAAGGTTAACTCGCTCAAAAGGTCCATTACGTTTTCCGAGTCCCTTGACGACAAGCCCGAAGTAGGCTCATCGACAAACAGCACGGAAGGCTCCCTGATAAGTTCGAGAGCAATGTTAAGACGTTTACGCTGACCGCCCGAAATAAGTTTGTTGAGCGAATTTCCGACCTTTAAATCCTTTCTGTCATACAGACCTAGGGACTTCAAGACCGAATCCACTTTTGCGCGTATTTCGTTTTCAGGCATATCCTTAAAACAGAATTTCGCGCTGAAATACAAGTTTTCGAAGACAGTAAGTTCCTCAATCAGAAGATCGTCCTGAGGAATAAGACCGATAACGCCTTCAAGTTTTTCCTTTTCTCTATGAAGGTCGATGCCGTTGATTTTGACCGAACCTTTCGAGGGTGTTGTAATGCCCGACAAAACGTTAAGCAACGTAGTTTTGCCCGCACCGGAGGCACCCATGATTCCGACAAGCCTGCCCTGACACTCCGAAAAATTGATGTTTCTGAGACCGATGGCATTGTTGGGAAACCTAAACTCCAAATCTGTAACGTTAAACGACAAATTGGCGAAAGTCTTGTCCGCCTGAAAAGTCGCAACAACGTCGCTGTAATAAATAGGACGGCCTTTTGTCATTTTGAGGGTTGCGCCGGGAGCGAAAGCGTAAATACGATCGCTGAATATCGGAGAGCCGTTAAGATAAACGTCATGACTTCCGGTATAGCGCATAAAATACAACTCGCCGCTTTCGGTCTCCATTTCCTGCCTCAGGATAAAAATATCCGAGTCAAGACCCTCGCAATGAATTTGTTTAGCCTGTTCAAAATCGTATTTGTTGTCGGAAATTGCCAAAATAGCGGGATAGTCCAAAGTTTTAATATCGTTGTTGATAACGAAATTTTTAATCTCGTTGATAACACCGCTCTTAAAATTGAAGACCTCGCCCGCCGTATTAATAATAGCCATACGCTGGTCAGTAAACTTTTTACTCGTGTTTACCAACTCGTACAGACGCACAAATACGACGACTTTTTGTTTTGTATTAATGGTCTTGTTGATTTTCTTGCACAAACCGAGGATTTTCACCGACTCCCTCACGGAGGTAAGTTGCGCGTCTTTTTCCTCTTTTGCCTTTTTTTCGGGGTCTATGCCCGCTTCCAAGGCTTTAAGACGTTCTCTCTCACGTTTGCGTCTTGTTTTTTCGTCCTCAATAAGACCGACTTGCTTCTTAAAATCAAGCATTACAGGTTCAGAGGCCTCGGCACCCAACTGCGATACAAGAAAACTCTCCACATACTGCAATTCCTTGTCCTCTATGCCGCCGTCCTGCTTGGCAATAAGGGCAAACATCTGAATCAACGCCTTTAATATCTCTTCACTCATAACGCCGGAATTCTAAAAGTTAAAATTCTGATTTTAAGACAATTATTCTTTTTACGTTAGTCAACAGTATAAGGTACCTGCTCAAATTCAACGTCTACAATATCGGCATACTCCGTACCTGCATCCAACATATCCTCGTCGTCATCGGGATAATGCCATTTTACCAAAACGTCGTGTCCGTCGTTCTTTATATCTTCAAGTTTCAAAAGAACGTCAAGAAGAAGTTTTGACGAAGCCGTATTGAAATACTCTAATTTGAAATTGAATACTGTCTTATCCAACGGGTCGGAAGCATACTCGGTGAGCCAGTCCAAAATAGGAGTGTAAAAAGCCACCACGTCTTCGGGGAGAGACCTTCCCGAAATTTCAAAAATGTTGTTCTCCTTGTCAAGAGTAACTGTAGGTGTATCGTCCGAACCTTGTATTTTTATAACTTGCATAATAATAAATTTTTTATTCTTTAATTCGTGAAATTGTTGATGTTAATACGAAAAATGAGTTTGTGCTGTCGATTTTCAAGAAACTGAACAACAGTTTTTCACCCGTCTTGCGGGCAATATCAATAAACCCCAAACCGGCACCGCCACGGTCAGAAATATGACCTTCGCGCATCTGCTGTTTGTAAAGTTTGTTCAGCCCGTCTTTGTCGAGTTTGTTGATGTTCTCCAAAATCCCGCGCAGTTTGTCAACGTTTTCGTTTTTAATAATGTTTCCGGTAGTAACATTGTACTCCGTATCGCCCTTTGAGACCATAAATATGCCCCGTCCGTCTTTTGCAGAGGTATTTGGCGAGCCTTCGGAGTGCTTGCTGATGTTTTGAAGGCACTCCACCATAACGTGAAAGACCTTCTTTTGCACCGAACTCGCATCCTCCTCCCTGACCATATTGGTCTCGGTAAGCGAAGTAAACGCCTTTGTAATCTGATGCGTTATTTCGCCCTCGTATGCCAAATTTATTTTGTTCCTCTTCATCTTAACGTAGAAGTCATAAACAAAATCAAGCGATTCTTTATGTTCTTTCATACTTGCCATATATGTTTACATTATGATGAAACGTTTTTTTTAAAATTCTATACCAATCAGCAGAATGTCGTCCACCTGCTTGTAAGAACCCTTCCATTGCAGAAAATCGTTCTCAAACAACTCCTTGTACTGAGCCATCGTAAAATCAGGATTTCCTGTTATGAGTTCTTCTATTCTGCCCGGACGGTATTTTCTTCCGGCATCGCCGCCTACCTGGTCGGGCAGACCGTCGGAGAAGAAGAATACTTTTTCACCCGGATTGAACTTTATTTCAAAGTTTTCAAATTCCTTTTCCTTACCTTTTCTGGTCGGTTTTCCGCCGATAGCCTGAGGCGTACCCTTGTATTTTACCAACTCCTTATTGCTGTTGAGGTAATACAAAGGTCTGTGAGCACCCGCGTAATGTAAAGTCTGGGTCTCAAAGTTAATTTTACATAAAGCAATATCCATGCCATCTCTTGCCTCCGTCTCGTCGCTGTCCTGCTTCAAAGTCTTCTTGACGCCGGTGTGCAAGAGGTCAAGT
>JAEEXW010000096.1 GCA_016287995.1 Bacteroidales bacterium | reverse complement strand
CGCCGCTTACTGCGAACAAAATGATGTCAAACGCTGGCGTTTCGCCGAGGATTCCGCTCTTTTCGCTGCCGGTTACAACGGTTTTGAGTTTTTGCGGAACATCGGTTTATTTGTGTTCAGCCGCCTTGTATACGGCTCAGACGTATGGAATCAACATGTCGTTTTCGGAAGGTGCGGTGCTTGTCTTGTCATGCGTTTTTATTTCCGTCGCCACGTTTGAAACCCCGCTCAAACTTACGGTTTTGCTGTTTCCCGTTCTTGAACGGCTCGGCTTTCCGATTGAAGGAATCGGGGTTCTAACGGTTTGCGACTTGTTTTTTTCGATAGTCTGCGCCGCTGTTGACTCTTGGTCGAACATCTGCGCAAACATTGTTATTGCTGCCTCAGAAGGCGATTTTTCACCTCCGCCATCTGCAACGCGGTAACAGCAGCCTCAGAGCCTTTGTTGCCGAGTTTTCCGCCTGCGCGGTCCTCAGCCTGCTGCAAATTGTCGGTTGTCAGCACACCAAAAATAACGGGCGAGTCATACTTGACATTTAAATCCGTAATACCCTGAGTTACAGAGTCGCAGATAAAGTCAAAATGCCGCGTATCACCCTGAATCACACAACCGATAACAATTACCGCGTCAAAACCGCCGTGCTCCAAAACGCATTTTGCGCCGAAAGTCAGTTCAAACGTCCCCGGAACACGTACTACCAAGATGTCGTTTTCGCTGACATTGTTTTCTTTCAGCGTAGAAACCGCGCCGTCTAAAAGCGCGTCTGTAATTTCTCTATTCCATTCTGCGGCTACAACAGCGACTTTCATGCCCTTGCCGTCGGGAATGTCAAAGCCGGAAAAATCCGACAAGTTTTTTAAATTAGATGCCATTATTTTTCTTTTATTTTATGATATTATTTTCTTCCTTGTCCAAATCCAAAGTTATTGAATACGAGAGAGTTTCATTATTGTCAGGATTTGTTTCCTCCTCAGAAATTTTTATAAAATAACTTCCCGAAGAAAAACCTTCCAACGAAATTTCCAGTTTTTCGTCCCCCTTTTTAGAAAACTCTTTAAAAACTTTTAAATCGTCGTTTTCAGTATAGAAAATTTCCGCTTTAAGTGCCGCCTTTCCCGAAACAACGATTCTGGATTTTGCGGCGTTGACTTTTTTCCCAATCGTAAAACGCATAAAATCAACGTCTTGGTCTGTTATCTTATTTTTTTTCAAAACCGTTTTATGAAAATTATGGTCTTGAAGAATTTTGTCTTTCAAAAGCGTTGCAATTTGAGGCGAAAAATCGGGCTCAAATTCGTCTGCGAAAGTCCGTCTCAACTGCCACAAATCCGCATTTTTCTTCTTTGAGGCTTCATAAAGCATAACCGCTTTTTGCATCGGCGTAAAATTTCTGCGGCATTGCTTTCCCGTAGTGTACGACATGATGTTGTCTAACTGCGGCATGTATTTGTCGCCGCGACGGTCGGTTAAATCGGGTGAAAGATAATTGCACTGTCTGTCAGTATTTTTTACTAAATGCGGCTGAGCGTAAGTGTCCGACAAACCGTCGCCGCAAATCTCACAATTTCTGCCCCTTACGAAAAGTCCGCCGCGAAAAACGTCCCTGTTAACAGCCTCTTGACGGTGTTTGCCTTTGTCATAATTTTTGTGCGGGTGCTTCAAAACAAAATAATGTCCGACTTCGTGAGCGATAACCGAAGCGTCGTTTTTTGAAGAAATTATAACGGTGTGATTAACATTATTGCACGCACCGGTATATTCGAGGTTTTTGTTTTTTTTACCCGGCTTTTTAAGTTTGCTGACAAGAAAAACATTCATCACGTTTTTGTCATGGCGCAAAAACGACTGAAACGGAAACTGAGAATAATAACCGAATTTGTCAAACTTTTTTTTGCGGACAAATTTTACGTCAGCCAAATAAAAAGAAATAAGCGTATTATTTTTCAAATTCAAACTGTTTAAGTTTTGCATTGTCTCCTTAACATCTTGAATATCAGGAGCATTGTTTTTGCCGAAAACGTAAAATTTTACTGGAACAGAATATAACGGCAAACTTTGATTTTCGTAACCAATTTCTTGTAAATAATCGGTCAAAAACTTGTTGTTGCCAATCCACGGCTTATGAAAAGCGTGTTTGTGTTCGTATTTTGAAAAATCCCGCTGCTCTTGGGCATGAACTCCGAAATAAAAAAACAGCAGAAAACTAAGAATCAGATTTTTTTTCATGATATGTTTTTTAACGGCTGCAAAGAAAACATTTTTTAAGAAAATATACAAAAAAAAATCATTTTTTTAGCCGCCGGTTCAAAAAAAATTATTAACTTTGCGGCGGTTTTCTAATTTGATAATGAAAAATTTTTGTACAAAAATAGCCGTTTTTATAACAGTTGCAAGCATTGTAACCTCGTGCAGCGGTTACAGCAAACTGCTCAAAGGCAATGATTACGACTTGAAATACACAAAGGCTTTTGAATATTACAATTTGAAAAAATACGATAAGGCTTTACAACTTTTTGAACAGATTCTGCCCGTTTACAAAGGCATGGACAAGGGTGAAAAGGTTTTGTATTATTACACAATGACCAATTACCTTTTGAAAGACTACTATGTTGCGGGATATTATTTCAGAAAATTTGTTCAGACCTATCCACACAGTCTGTACGCGGAGCAGTCGATGTATCTTGGTGCGTATTGCTATTATTTGGATTCGCCCAAGCCGTCGCTCGACCAGGAGTCTACAAACATGGCAATCAACGAATTTGAACTTTTTTTGGCTAAATATCCCAATACGCCCAAAAAAGACACGTGCAACGCTCTGCTTGACGAATTAAGACTGAAACTTCAAACCAAATCCTTCAACAACGCGCATTTGTATTATCAGTTGGGATATTACAAGGCGGGCGTGATTGCGCAGAAAAACAGTCTGAAAGCGTATCCCGACACCCCTTTCAGGGAGGATTTGCTCTATTACACTGCCAAATCCGCTTATATATATGCGGACAGGAGCATAGACGAGAAAAAATACGAGCGTTTTCTTAACGCCAAAAGCGAAATTGCGGACTACTTAAAAGCGTATCCGTCAGGACGTTACGTAAAAGACGTTAACAAAATGCAGAACAATACACAAGAAAATTTAACACTTTACCAATAAAATAGAATTATGGATTACAAAAAGATTAATGCGCCGACTTCAATCATAACGCGCGATACCGGCGCGCTTGAAGCCAAAACGGGAAACTTATACGAAACCGTTGTCGTAGCATCGCGCAGGGCGGATCAAATCGGTGTTGATTTGAAAAACGAACTCAACAAAAAGTTGGAAGAGTTTGCCTCTTACACCGACAATCTTGAAGAAATCTTTGAAAACCGCGAGCAAATCGAGATTTCAAAATTCTACGAGAAACTTCCCAAACCTACGCTCCTTGCCCTCGAAGAAATCATGGAGGACAAAATCCAGTTCCGTATTCCCTCAGAGCAGGAAATCGCTCAGGCTGAGGAAATTGCAAGAGCAAAAGCAGAAGCGGAAGCAGAAACCAAGGTTATCAAGGCAGAGCCGGTAAAAGAACCCGTAAAAAGTTTTGACGACATTATCGCCGAGTCTACCGAATTTATTCCAAACGTTTCTGAGGCGGAAGACGAAGATTCTGACAAAAAAGCAAAAGCAAAAAAAGACAGTTCAAAGTCTAAGAAAACCAAAGAATAGTCTTTTATGCTTTCCGGCAAGAAAATACTAATCGGAATAACCGGCGGCATATCTGCTTATAAATCAGCCGTTTTGGTACGGCTTTTCAAGAAAGCAAACGCCGAGGTAAAGGTTATCATGACAAAGGCGGCTAAACAATTTGTTCAGCCGCTTACCTTTGCTACGCTTAGTCAAAACCCCGTTTACACGGATTTTTTCAATCCAGAAAACGGCGAATGGAACTCGCATGTAAGGCTCGGACTTTGGGCAGATATTTTTGTCATAGCACCTGCAACTGCAAACACCGTGGCAAAAATCGCCAACGGTTTGGCAGATAATCTTCTTACAACTACGTGTCTTTCAGCGCGTTGTAAAATTATGGTTGCACCCGCTATGGACTTAGACATGTATTCTAATCCCGCAACGCAAAAAAATTTCAGCATTTTGAAAGAGCGCGGCGTTTTGTTTGCGGAGGCTGGCGACGGTTTTTTGGCGAGCGGACTTTCGGGCAAAGGGCGTATGGCTGAGCCGGAAGAAATTTTTGAGACCGCAAAAAATTTTCTCACTCAAATTCAGGATTTCAACGGCAAAAAAGTTCTCATAACAGCCGGACCGACTCGCGAAAAAATTGACCCCGTGCGTTTTATCAGTAATTATTCCACCGGCAAAATGGGTTATGCAATTGCAGAAGAATTTGCTTCAAGAGGTGCTGAGGTAGTTTTGGTTTCAGGACCAGTGGAAGTTAATGCGAAGAGTCATAAAATAACCATTTTACACGTTAATTCGGCAGCAGAAATGTACGAAGAGTGTGTAAAACAATTTCCGCAGTGCGACATCGCAATAATGTCAGCAGCAGTTGCGGATTTCACACCCGAAATTACGGCAGAAACCAAAATCAAAAAAACGGGCGATGAGATGACAATCAAGTTGAAACCAACAAAAGACATTGCAAAAGAACTCGGCAAATTAAAGCAAGAAAACCAAATTTTTGTTGGCTTTGCGCTTGAAACCGACCACGAAATGCAAAACGCCGAAAGCAAACTAAACTCCAAAAATTTTGACTTCATCGTTCTTAACTCCTTGAAAGACAAGGGTGCTGCTTTTGGCTACGACACCAACAAAATCACGATTATCAGCCGCTCAGGTACTGAAAAATTCGATTTAAAACCCAAAAACCTCGTCGCAAAAGACATAGCCGATAAGGTAAAACAACTTTTAGAAAAATGAAAAGGCTGTTAAGGTGCATATTATTTCTCCTGTGCTTTTCGTATCAGGCTAACGCTCAGGAACTTAACTGCCGTGTTAGCGTTAATTACAGCAACCTTTCCAACACGCCCACACCTGTTTTTCAGGCACTTCAAAAAGACATAACCGCCTTTCTCAATGAGAGAAAATGGACAAACCACACTTACGACATCAACGAAAAAATAGAGTGTAACTTCCTAATTACCATAACGGAATACAACGGCTTGGACAGATTTGCCGGTACTGTTCAAATCAATCTCAGCCGTCCCATTTATTATACCTCGTATAATTCGCCGCTTTTTACCTTCAAGGAAAACGAGGGCAAGTTGGTTTTCAATTATTTGGAAGGGCAACCTTTGGAATACATTGAAAATCAGGCAACAAACAATCTGACACAGGTTCTCGCCTACTACGCTTACATAATCCTCGGCTACGATTACGACACGTTTTCGCCGCTCGGAGGAACAGAATATTTCAGAAAGGCATTTAGAATAGTCTTGAACGCTCAAAGTGCCGGCTACGAAGGCTGGTCAGCCTCCGACAACAAACAAAACTCGCGTTACAATTTAATTGATGCACTGTTGGACAAACGCTTTGAAAATCTCCGTCTCGGCGAATATTACTGGCACCGACAAGGTCTTGACCTCGTACCGAAAGACCCAGAATCGGGCAGAAAAAAAATGCTCGAAGCCTTAAAATACATTCAGCGCTCAGAACGCGCAAAATCCAATTCGCTAATTGTTTCCCTCTTTTTTACGGCTAAAAGCGACGAAATTGTCAATGTCTTTTCAGCAAGTCCCGCAAACGAAAAAGCCGAAGTTATTAGGATTTTAAAGGAAGTTGACGCTTCAAACGCCACGAAATACGAAAAAATTAACGCCGGAAATTAGTATGGGTCAACATTGATAGAAATCACCAATCCCGCTTTCAAAGCCATTGATTTTGTGTAATTTACGGCATCAAGAATGATTTTTTTCGCCGCCGCGCCGTAGTTTTGACGGCTGATTTTCAGCATTATTTCCTTAATAAAAAGATTTTGAATCCTCGGCACTAACGGAAACTCCGGACCTAAAACGCCCGCCCCGAAAGTCTTTGCCAAAATTCCCGCCAACATTGTGCTGCTGTAATTGACCTGCGATTCTTCTTTGTGCTTGATTTCGATTTTTATCAGCCGCGTAAAAGGCGGATAAGCAAAACGGCTGCGCTCCGCAATCAAACGCCTGTACAAGCCTTTGTAATCACCGTGAACCACGTCTTTAAAAACCTCGTTTTCGGGATTTGAAGTCTGAATCAAAACCTTGCCGCGCTCTCCCCTGCGCCCTACCCTGCCGCTGACCTGCGTCAACTGCTGAAACGTGCGCTCCTCAGCCCTGAAATCTGGGAAATAAAGCATATAGTCGGCATCAAGTATTCCACAAAGCATAAGTCTCTCAAAATCAAAGCCTTTTGAAATAATCTGCGTTCCAGTCAGAATGTCTGTTTCGCCGTTTTCAAAATCATAAATCACCTGCTCGAACCTTGCTTTTGAGGTCATAACGTCGGCGTCCAAACGCGCAATTTTGGCTTCGGGAAAGAAAATCTGAATTTCGTCCTCAACTTTTTCCGTGCCGAATCCCTTGGTTATCATAGTGCTGCCGCCGCAGGCAAAACAGGTATGAGGCATGTCAATCGCGTAACCGCAATGATGACAGACAAGACGGTTTTCGCGTTTGTGATAAGTGAGGGTAACGTCGCAATTTTCGCAGACGGGAATCCAACCACAGGCGGTACATTCCACATACGGCGAAAAACCGCGCCGGTTTCTGTAAAGTACAATTTGCTTTTTCTGTTCCAAATTTTCAGCAATCCGCGTCAAAAGGGTTTGCGAAAAAAGCGACTTCATCAAGCCCTTACGCTGAGCCTGCAAAGTGTTAACAAGTTCTATTTCAGGCATTTGAGTATCAGAAAAGCGGCTTGTAAGTTCCGCCAAACCGTATTTTCCGGTTGTGGCGTTATAATAAGACTCAAATGACGGAGTAGCCGAGCCGAGCAAAGTTTTTGCGCCGTGCATTGCCGCCAACACCAAAGCACAATCCCTCGCATTGTATTTTGGCTGAGAGTCAAACTGTTTGTAAGTCGTCTCATGCTCCTCGTCAATGATTACAAGTCCTAAATCGCTGAAAGGCAAAAATATAGACGACCTGACTCCCACAATCAGTTTGTATGACGATGGATTTTCTGTATCAACAAGATTTTGCCAAAGTTCGGAACGTTCATAATCAGAAATCTTTGAATGGTAAATGCCGACCAAAGAGCCGAAAACTTTTTGTAAACGTCTGATAATCTGCGATGTAAGCACGATTTCAGGCAAAAGATACAGCACTTGTTTCCCTTTTTCCAGATATTCCTGAATAAGTTTTATATAAATTTCGGTTTTTCCGCTGCCCGTTACGCCGAACAACAGAACAGCATTTTTTTCTTGAAAATAATTAACGATACTATCGTATGCAACTCTCTGTGTTTCTGTCAGAGAGAAACTTTCTTGCAAATCTCCATCATAATTTTTCAGACGGCTAACCTCACATTCTGTTTCTAAGAGCAAACCTTTCTGAACCAAAGAGTTAAGGGCAGAAACAGAAAATTTTTCTGTAAGAGTTTTGCGACTAACACGTCCGTTTTTTACGGCATAAAGAAGAATTTCAAACTGTTTCGGTGCTTTTTGGAGCAGAATATCCAACTGTTGAGGCTCAAAGTCGTCAGGAATAGAAATATATTTTAAAGTTTTCGGCTTGAATTTTTCTTCAATAACTTTGTCGGAGACAATGTAACCCAAGAAGACGAGTTTTTTTACAAGCGAAATATTATTTTTTTTACCGGTAAGTTTTGCAACCTCAGAAAGTTTTATCCCGATACCGTTTTTCTTTTCAAAAGCTGACAAAAACAATATTTCGTTCTTAGACAACTCGTTAAAATCCAAAGTTTTATTTGTTCGATAAAGTATAGTTTCGGATTCCAATTTCAAGACTGCCGGTACTGCCGTCCTATACACCTCGCCCAAAGCGCACATATAATAAGAGGCAATCCAATCCCAAAATTTCAATTGAAGAGAATTAATAATAGGTTTTTCATCCAAAACCTCCAAAATCTCCTTGATTTCATACTTCTGACCCTCGCTCGCAATATCGTCTTTTAAAGCATAAACAACGGCTGAATACAATTTGTTTTTTCCGAAAGGCACTACAACACGCGAGCCTATATTACAAAAAGGAAAAAATGTTTCGGGAACTGCATACGTGAATAACTGCGGCAACGATAACGGCACAATTACCTCTGCATATCTCCGAAACATTTTTTATATACAAAAATTAAAAATTCCTATGTCGTACTAAATTTCCGTTTCAGGATTACGTTTAGATGCTTTGTAACCTGATGATTTATAATTCTTATTGTAGAAGTTAGAGGGTACAGACAAGGGTTTAACAATAAGTTTGTGTTCACCTTGTTTAATAACCTCAAATTCCAAACGACGGTTGTATTGTTTAGCATTCTCGTTGAACTCGCCGTTAAGCACGTTTAGTGTAATCGGGTTTTCTTCGCCCATACCGGCAACCTCCAACTGACTTGCTTTAACGCCTTTCTTTCCTACTAAGTAATTCTTAGCAGACGTAGCCCTTTTCAAAGAAAGTTCTTTGTTGAAAGCAGCACTGCCGACAGCATCACAATAACCCAAAATTTTAACCTTTGCTTTCTTGTTGCTATTCAAATAAGCAGCCAACTCATCAAGAGTATTAGATACTCCGATTTCAGAACTTGCAAATTCAAACTTCACGTCTTTGAGTTCAATAACAACATCACCACTTTTTACATCCTCAACATTCTTAGCAATAGGATCTGTTACAACAACAGAAGGTGTAGTATCAACAACAGGACAAACAACACCCGGATCAAGTTTCACAGTTTGATAATTTACAAGAGCCGGAGCATTCAAAGGCACGTCAAACAAAGTGTCAGCACCAGAAATTATCTCACCGTCCAATTCAAAAGATA
>JAEEXW010000095.1 GCA_016287995.1 Bacteroidales bacterium | reverse complement strand
GAAACGTTGTGGTTTCAAAACTCGACGAGGCGTCGTTGCAGAAAATAGCAGAGATTGGCGGCGGCGTTTATGTCCGCGCAACCAACGGAAACTCAGGCTTCAACACCGTTTACGACCATATTTCCAAAATGAAAAAAGGCGAGTACACCTCGTTTGCGGAATATGACGAAAAATTCAGCATTCCGGCTTTTGTTGCGCTTGTTTTCTTTTTGGCGTATTGTCTGACACTTAACCGTAAAAACCGTTGGATTAAAAAGTTAGGAATTTTTGAGAAATGAAACGTTTATTAATTATATTATTCTGTCTTTCTCCGGTACTGGCTTTGGCTCAAAGCGAAAAACCATACATCAGAGAGGGAAACGATTATTACAAGGAGTTGAAGTTTGAGGACGCGGAAGTTCAGTATCAGAAAGGCGTCAACGAAAATTCGTCTTCTTATGAGGCGGCGTTCAATCTCTCGAACGCGCTTTACAAGCAGGGCAAGTTTGACAAGGCAAAAGAGCAACTCGTAAAACTTGCAAAATCCCAGACCGATCCTAAAAAAACAGCCGAATGTTATTACAACCTCGGCAACACGGATTTGGGACTCTGTGAGCAGTTGCTCGGCAAACAGGACATGCAGAATGCAATGAAGGCGGCAGAAAACGCTTTGGCGGATTACAAAAATTCGCTCAAAAGCAATCCTTACGACAAAAAGACAAAGTACAATTATCTTTACACCGAAAAGTTGATTGAGATGCTCAAAAACAATCAGCAGCCTCCTCAGCAAAATCAGCAAAATAAACAAGACCAGCAGCAGAATGAGGACAATCAGAATCAGGATAATCAAAACAAGGACGGCGATGCCGACCATGACGGTATTCCCGACAGCACAGAAAAAGGCGAAAACCAAGACCAGCCCCGCGACACAGACGGAGACGGCATTCCCGACTACCGCGACCCTGATTCTGACGACGACGGTATTCCCGACAACGTAGAGGCGGGAGAAGACCCGAAAAATCCCAAGGATACCGACCAGGACGGCACGCCCGACTACCGCGACAACGACTCCGACAACGACGGTACGCCCGACTCGGAGCAGGCGAGAATAATTCCTCAGGATATGGCTGAAAGAATTTTGGAGGCAATTAACAAGGCTGACGAAAAAGTTCAGCAGAAAGTAAAGGATGAGAAAAACGCAAAAGGCTCAGTAAAACACGAGAAACAATGGTAAAAATGAAAAAAATATTATTAAGTTTGTTGTTTTTGACGGCAGTTTTATCGTTAAAGGCGCAGGATTTTGAGATTACGTTGAACGCTCCGACACAGGTTCAGGCTGGTTCGCCGTTCAGGTTGGAGGTCTCGGTCAACGCTCAAAACGCCGATTTGCCGCAGCCGGACTTGAAAAATTTTCAAGTTTTGGGACGGTCAACATCTTCGAGTATGTCGTTTGTTAACGGTGATATGAGTGTTAAACGCAGTATAATTTACACGTTAATCGCCGAAAAAACAGGTACTTTTACGATTCCGGCGGTTACGGTAAGTTATAAAGGCAAAAACTACAATTCCAATTCTCTTACGATTAATGTTTCGGGCAGCGACGTTCAGCAACAGGGCGGCGGTCAGGGTTCTCAGCAAAATGCCGAAGCCGATAGTCCTGCACCGCAAAACGCTTCGGGCAACCTTTTTGTAGACATCAACTGCTCCAAAAAAGAGGTTTTTGTAGGTGAGCAGGTGATAATTTCGGCGAGCGTGTATTCGAGGTACAACATTTCGGGAGTCGAAGACGTTAAAACGCCGGGATTCAAGGGCTTTTGGGTTCAGGATATTTTCAACCCGAAAAACATAACCTTTGACCGCAAATACATCGGAAACAAAGAATATCTTTATACGCTCTGGCAAAAAAAGGCGTTGTTTGCGCAAAAAACCGGAACTTTGGAAATTGAGCCGTATGACATAACTTTCATCGTCTCTGACGGCTGGGGATTCAACCGCTCCAAAATGTCTGCAAAAAGCAAAACCGTAAAAATCAATGTCAAACCCCTTCCTGCGGGCAAGCCTGACGGTTTCGGCGGCGCGGTAGGAAATTTTACGGTGTCAATTTCGTCGGACAAAACAGAACTCAACCTCGACGAGCCGATGACGGTAAAAGTTACCGTTCAGGGTTCGGGAAACTTTAAACTGTTTGAGACTCCGAAAGTGGAATTTCCGTCGGCGTTTGAAAAATTTGAGCCGAAAAGTCAGGAAAACATCTCCGCCAACAACAACGGCATTTCCGGCACAAAAACGTTCAGTTACATGGTGATTGCGCGTCAAAACGGCGAATTTGAAATTCCGGGCGTCAACTTTTCATTCTTTGACCCTGCGTCAAAATCGTACAAAACGGTCAGCACAAAACCCCTGAACATCACCGTCAAAGGCGAAAGGGATTCCACTTCGGCGGCTGTCAGCACGGTTATGAAATCCGATGTTGAGAATCTTGGTTCGGACATCAAATTCATCAAAACGAATTTCAGCCTTGGAAATTCAAACAAAAAATTCTTCAACTCGTTTGAATTCTGGCTCATAATAATTCTGCTGTTTGCGCTGTTTGCGGCTGTGATTTTGTGGCGTCTGCAACAGATTAAAAACAATGCCGATGTTATCGGAACCAAAAACCGCAGGGCAGGAAAAACCTCGCGCAAACGCTTGAAAAAAGCCGCTGAATTTTTGAAACAAAACAAAAAAGACGAGTTTTACGTTGAAATTCTTTCCGCGCTCTGGGGCTATCTTTCCGACAAACTTGCGATTCCGGCGTCGGATTTGTCAAGGGAAAACGTCAGCGAAAAATTTGCGGAAAAAGGCATAAATGAGGAAGTTTCAAACCAAGTAATCGAGGTTTTGGATACGTGCGAGTTTGAGCATTACGCTCCCGAAACCATGTCAAAACCGATGGACGAGGTTTACGCTATGGCAGCGCAGGCAATTGAAACTTTGGAAGTTACGATTAAATAATTTAAGGATTATGAATTGTAAAAAATTAATTATATTATTGATTTTGACGGTTTTGGGTCTAAAAAATTACGCTCAGAACCAGGACGCCGAGGCTCTTTTGAAGAAAGCCAACGACGAATATCAAAACAAGGATTACGTTTTGGCGGCGCAGTTGTACGAGCAACTTTTGAGTCAGGGTTATGTGGCTGAGGAGTTGAACTTCAACCTCGGCAACGCCTATTATAAAAGCGAAAACTACGCTCTTGCGATTTTGAATTACGAGCGTGCGATAAAGCAAAATCCCGATTTTGAGGACGCCAAAACGAATTTGAAATTTGCGAACCTTCATTTAAGGGACAAAATAGCCTCGATTCCGGAGTCAAACATTTCGGCGGTTTTCAACTTTTTTGTCAAGAAAGTGAGCCTTAATGTCTGGGCGGGTTTTACGCTTGCGTTTTTGATTATCGGTTTGGGATTGTTTCTGTGGTACTTTTTCACGGAGGATTACAAACTTAAAAAATTTGCGTTTTCGTTCGGAGCGGTGTTTGTGATTTTATCGTGTCTGACGCTTTGCGGCGGTTTTTATGCCGAGGGCGAAAATGCTGAAAGCACCGAGGCTGTGATAATTTCGCCGGTGGTAACGGCAAAAAGTTCACCTGACGATTCGGGAACGGATTTGTTCAGGGTTCACGAAGGCTTGAAAGTTTCGATTAAAGACAAGTCAGCCGACTGGATTGAAATCAGAATTTCTGACGGCAGATCCGGCTGGGTGAAAATGTCAATGTTGGAAAAAATATAAACGTCAAAAAATGTAAACTATATGGCAACAGCAGTTACATTCAACCACAATCCGGAAGTCGGTCTTTATTGGAATCTGCTTAAAGGTTTGAGTGCTTCGGTGAAAACCGAACTCGTAAATCTTTTACAAGGTTCTCTAAAAACTGACAAGGCGGATAATGCAGCCCGAAAACAGCAAAAAGACTATTATGAAATTTTGGATAAGTTTTTGACTTACAGCAAATACACAGAGAAATGGGACGGAGAAAACGCCGTTCCGCTTACTGAAAAAGTCAAAAATAATTTTTCGCTGTTGCTGAACAAAATTGATAAAAAATTGTTGGCTGGCATGACCATTTTCCCCGAAATTAACGGCACTTTGCTTATTGATTCAACAATAAAAGAGGCGGGAATTTGTTTGGGCAATGATACATTTTCGTACTATATCACAGAAAATGACGAAGTTTCAGGGCAGGATAACATTCCGTTTTCCGTAAAAAAATTGATTGATACAATAAAAAAAATTAACGCTGAAAAATGACTCAAATATCTGACATTGAAAATGTTGTGAGGATAATTTTTCCCTCGACGATGATGAGAGACGGAGAACTGCTGCCCTCAGCCTTTAATTTGAGGGAATTGAAAGACGGTTCTGAAAAATGTATTTCCGTTTTCCGCAGATTTCATGTCAGTTTTGAGGACGATATAAAAAAATTTGACCGTAACAGAAATTTGCCCTGCTGTGTTTTAAATGTCGGTGATATAATCACTATAAATCTGAAAATCAATAATATAACAGTAAAATATACTGTTGACGAAGCCAATTCTGATATTTATCCCTCGCATTGCGGAATTTTTATAAAAATAAACGGCATACCGCTCGAAGGCAGCGGAAAAAAGGTTTTTGAATTGTTGCAAATAGGAGAGTCAGCAAGTTTTATTTCCTTGGCAATAAGACGGCGTTTAGTCGATATTGCAAAACGCAAAATAACAAGCGTGATGTATCTTTTTTGAAAAAAAATCTAAAAATTAAGAAAGTTTTTATTACCTTTGCGGTTGAAAAAAATAGCGAAAATTATATGGCAAAAAATACGGAAATTCTTGAAACACTGTTTCAAAGACATTTCGGCAAAAAAGCCGACAAAATAGACAAACTGCCCGAATCGGGGTCAAACCGCGAATATTATTACATGGCGCATCTGGCTGAGGACGGCTGCGAATGTATCGGCACTATCGGAAAAGAATACAAAGAAAATCTTGCGTTTATAAGTTTTTCAAAGTCGTTTCTCTCGCAAAATATGCCCGTGCCTGAGGTTTTGGAAGTCTCAGACGACAATCTCGCGTACATTCAGACGTATATAAAAGGTGTCTCGCTTTTCGAGTATTTGGAAAATCACCGTCAGGGCGACTATTCGCCTGATGCCCAGACCGTTGAATATTACAAAAAAGTGCTGGAATTTTTGCCGAAATTTCAGGTGAAATACAGCACCGCGCTTGACTATTCAAAATGTTATCCCAGAAAAAAGTTTGACGCTCAGTCAATTATGTGGGATTTGAATTATTTCAAATATTACTTTTTGAAAACCACCCACACGGTTTTTGACGAACAGGATTTGGAAAAGGATTTTATGACCCTGACCAATTATATCCGCACAGCCGGCTCTGACTATTTTATGTACAGGGACTTTCAGTCAAGAAACATAATCATCCGTGAAGACGGCAAACCGTATTTTATTGATTTTCAAGGCGGAAGAAAAGGTCCGTTGCAGTATGACGTAGCCTCGCTGCTCTATGACGCAAAGGCGTGTCTGAGCCCCGAATTAAGGGACGAACTTTTGGATTTTTATCTTTCGGAACTCAAAAAATACATCGAAGTCAACGAAGAACAGTTCAAAAAAGCGTTTTATGCGGTGGTTTTGATAAGGATTTTGCAGGCGTTCGGAAGTTACGGTTACAGGGGCTTTTTGGAGCAGAAACCGCACTTTTTGGCAAGCATTCCGCCCGCGCTTCAAAACGTCCGTTATCTGATTGACAACCACAAACTTGACATCAAAATTCCGCAAATAAGAAAATGTCTTTTGGCGCTGATGGAAAACCAGGAACTTTTGGGCGGCAGCACAGAGGAAACCGTTTTGACTGTTAAGGTGCAGAGTTTTTCTTACCGCAGAGGCATTCCGTACGACCCGACCGGCAACGGCGGAGGCTTTGTCTTTGACTGCCGCGCCATTCACAACCCCGGACGTTACGAAAAATACAAGGAACTCAACGGCAAAAGTCCCGAAGTTATAGAGTTTTTCTCGCACGAGCCGCAACTGACCGAATTTTTGGATTTGACGCAAAAAACGGTCGCTTTGGCGGTAAAAAAATACATTCAGCGGGGTTACGAGAATTTGTCGGTGAATTTCGGCTGCACCGGCGGACAGCACCGGAGCGTATACTGCGCGGAAAAAACGGCGGAGTTTTTGCGGGAAAAATTTCCCTCTATCAATGTCGTTATCAAACATTTGGAACAGGAAAAATAAATTTCTGATTCAAGAGACAGTATTTAACTCGCTGATAATCAGATTGAAAATAAAATAGTAAAAAAAAAGCAAAAAAAATTTGCTTAATTGAATAAAATTTACTTATTTTGCAACCTGAAACTAAAAGAATAACAAGAAAAAAATCATATAGTAAAATGTCACGTATTTGCGAAATTACAGGTAAGAAGTTGCAGAGGGGAAACAACGTTTCTCACTCGCACAGAAAAACGAAGAAGGCTTTTATGCCGAACTTGCACGTTAAAAAATTCTATTTGGAAGAGGAAGACCGTTGGGTAACGTTAAAAGTTTCTGCCTCTGCCATCCGTACAATCAGTAAAAATGGTCTCAAAGCCGCTATCGAAGAGGCTGCTAAAAAAGGCTATTTGGTTTATTAATCACTAAAAAAAAGAAAAGGAATAGAAAATGGCAAAGAATAAAAACAGAGTTCAGGTAATATTGGAATGTACCGAACAGAAAGAGTCAGGAGTTCCGGGAATGTCGCGTTATATAACGACCAAAAACAAAAAGAACACGACACAGCGTCTCGAACTTAAAAAGTACAACCCGTACTTGAAGAAATATACCATTCATCGTGAAATTAAGTAAAAACTAATAGAAAATGGCAAAGAAAGTAGTCGCAACCCTTAAAAAGGAAGACAGTGCAGCAAACGCATTGACAAGAATCGTTAAAGCCGTTAGATCACCCAAAACCGGTGCTTACTGCTTTAAAGAGTTGATCGTGCCTCAGACAGAAGCAAAAGAGGCTCTCAAAGATTTGAAATAAGAAACCATAAAAAATGGGACTTTTCGGATTTTTTTCAAAAGAGAAAAAAGACAGTCTGAACACCGGACTGGCTAAGACGAAGGAGAGTGTCTTCAAGAAACTTCAACGCGCGGTAGTCGGCAAGTCAAAAGTTGACGACGAGGTGCTTGACAATCTTGAAGACGCGCTTATCACGTCTGATGTCGGCGTGGATACGACTGTGAAAATTATCAAACGCCTTGAAGAAAAAGTCGCTCAGGACAAGTATCTAAACACTTCCGAGTTGAACAAAATCTTGAAGGACGTGATAATTTCGCTTTTGAACGAAAATCCGGCTACAAATTTTACTGACAGCATCACAACCAAAGACGGCAAACCATACGTGATTATGGTTGTAGGCGTTAACGGTGCGGGAAAGACAACAACCATCGGAAAACTCGCCAACCAGTTTAAGCAGGCGGGCAAAAAAGTTTACTTGGGCGCGGCTGACACATTCCGTGCGGCGGCGGTTGAACAGTTGGACATTTGGGCTCAAAGAGCAGACGTTCCAATCATAAAACAGACAATGGGCTCTGACCCCGCTTCGGTTGCTTTCGACACTTTGAACTCGGCTGTTGCAAACAAAGCGGATGTCGTTTTGATAGACACCGCAGGAAGGCTTCATAACAAAATCAATCTTATGAACGAACTTTCCAAAATCAAGCGCGTGATGACAAAAGTGATTCCCGACGCACCGCACGAAGTGCTTTTGGTTTTGGACGGCAGTACGGGTCAAAACGCTTACGAGCAGGCCAAACAGTTTACTTTGGCAACTGACGTTACGGCATTGGCACTCACAAAACTTGACGGAACGGCAAAAGGCGGCGTAGTTATCGGAATAAGCGATCAGTTTAAAATTCCGATTAAATATATCGGTGTCGGCGAAAAAGTTACCGATCTTCAACTTTTTGACAAAGACCAGTTCGTGGATTCGCTGTTCAGTTAAGAAAAAAAATCTGAAAATGGAAATTTATTTTGCACCGCTTCAAGGTTTTACGGATTTTGTTTTCAGAAATTCCCATGCAAAATATTTTAAAGGCGTGAATAAATACTTCACGCCTTTTTTGCGTGTTGAAAACGGGGAAATAAGAAAAAAAGACATCAAAGATTTGAGCCTGTCCACAGTCCCGAATCTTGTGCCGCAGATTATGGCAAACTCGTGTGTGGACGTTGAAATTTTGGTTCAGTGCGTTAAAAATCACGGATTTAGAGAGTGCGATTTGAACTTCGGCTGTCCGTTTCCGCAACAGTCAAAACATTTTTACGGCGCAGGTATCTGGGACAAGCCCGAAAAAGTTTCAGAGGTTTTGTCAGCATTGAAAAATTTTCCCGAAATTTCGTTTTCACTGAAAATGCGGCTCGGAAACACAGACGTTTTTCAGACTCTTGATTTAATTGAAGTTATCAATTCCGCTGATTTAAAATTCGTTACAATTCACCCGCGTTTGGGAAAGCAGATGTACAGCGGAGAAATTGATTTTAAAACGTTTGAAACTCTTTACGAAAAACTCTCGTTTCCAATTGTTTACAACGGAGATTTAAAAACTTCTGCCGACATTGAAACCCTCATAAAAAAATATCCGAAATTAAAAGGCGTTATGATCGGGCGCGGACTTTTGAGCAATCCGTTTTTGGCTGAGGGTTCGCCGTTTGACAAAAAGCGTTTTATGGAGTTTCACAACTCTCTGATTGACGGATATTCGGAAATTTACGGCGGAGCGGAGTTTATGGTTTTGGACAAGATGAAAACGTTTTGGACGTATTCAGACAAGGATAAAAAGGTTTTAAAAAAGATTCAGAAATCAAAATCACTGTCAGAATATATTGCAAGCGTCGCAATGGCAGTACAAAATTAGCGAAAAAAAATAGTGTTAAAATATCTTAATACAGAATAGTTAACTAACTGTAAATTAGTACTTTAATTTAAACA
>JAEEXW010000094.1 GCA_016287995.1 Bacteroidales bacterium | reverse complement strand
TTTGAGGAGAGGTTGCCAAGGTAAAGACATTTCTGCATTCCGAGGGCGATTTTTGCGGCTGCGCGGGTGATTTTTCTTGTTACGAAAGTTTCACCACGAATCGGACTTTCATGGTTGAAGAGAATTCCGTTTGACGCAAAAATTCCGTAAGCCTCTCTGTAATTGACCATTATCCAATAGGCGTAAAGTTTTGCCGCGGCGTAAGGGCTTCGCGGATAGAAAGGTGTTTTTTCGTTTTGCGGCACTGCTTGAACTTTTCCGAAAAGTTCCGAAGTTGAAGCCTGATAGATTCTCGTTTTTTTCTCCAAACCGAGGATTCTGATTGCCTCCAAAAGTCTTAACGTGCCTAAACCGTCAGCGTTTGCCGTGTATTCGGGCGTGTCAAAACTAACAGCAACGTGGCTCATTGCGGCAAGATTATAAATCTCGTCGGGCTGAACTTCTTGAACAATTCTAATTAAATTTGTTGAATCCGTCAAGTCACCGTAATGAAGCAGAAAATTTCTGTTTTCTTCGTGCGGGTCTTGATAAAGGTGGTCGATACGTTCGGTGTTAAAAAGTGAACTACGCCTTTTAACGCCGTGAACGATATATCCCTTTTTTATCAAAAATTCGGCTAAGTACGCGCCGTCTTGACCGGTTACTCCCGTGATTAATGCAGTCTTCATTTTATAATATTTTTTGCAAAGTTATTGATATTTTCTAATTTTGCGAAACACTTTTTTGAAAATGAGACGATTTTTTGCACTTTTTTTTTCACTAACGGTTTTGAGTGTCAACGCGCAAAATTTTAGAGTTGAAATATTAAATTCTGCGGACGAAATAAAACTTTGTCCATTAGATGATTATATATTTAGAGTTAAAGCACTTTTTAACGAGGAAGAAGTTGAGGCAAAGTTCAGTTGGAATTTTGCAGAAGGTAGTATTTTTACTACAAACGAACCTTTTTATGAGTACAGATATAAAACTGGCGGTACTTATAAAGTTTCTGTTAAAGCGGACTACGGAGATTATTCTGCAACAGCCTATCAAGACGTAATTGTTGGAATAAAACCATCTTTTAAAAAATTTTCCGCTGATAAGGATAATATCTGTCTTGGAGAAAAAATTACTTTAAGTATGCCTATAAAAGATTCTGTAACAGAATGTTTTACGGCTGAATATGATTTACGTCGTGCGGTATGGTCAGGACGCGGCGTTTCGGCTACAAAAGAGGGCGTGGCAGAATGTACGCCGCCGGAATACGGTACTACAAGGTATGTATTCACGATTGAGGACAATTTTGGCTGTTATTATGACACAGCGGTTTTTATGGAGGTTGAAAAGCCAAGTTTTCAAGGTGCTACCGAGCCAACCGTTTTTATCGGTGATGAAATAAATTTTGAATCTAAAACCTCTTGGGCAAACTCTTTTATATGGGATTTCGGCGACAAAACCCCGAAAGAAAACGCAAATACTGCGCCGCACGCTTATTACGAGCAAGGCATTTATCAAGTTATTTTTGAAGGAATTTCCGAAACGGGTTGTGTAGATAGGGATACACAAACCGTTAAAATTGTACCGAGGCAATTGGAAGTAAAAGAAGTTAATATTTTTACGCCTAACGGAGACGGTCAAAACGATGTTTTTACGTTCTTTAATCCCGAAGATTCTTTTCTCAAAAACGGAGGCTTGACGCAAATGCCTGCAAATATCCGCTCTATCAAAGGCAAAATTTATAATTCTTTTGGTCAAACGGTTTATAAATGGAACGAAGTTGAGACAGCGGTTTTCGGTTGGGACGGCACTATTGACAATAAAGGCAACCGTGAATGTCCGCCCGGTACGTACTTTTACGATATTATTGTTTACGGCAAAGACGGCACACACTTAAAACGCTCAGGCACAATATTTTTATACAGAAGTAAATGAAGATTTTAAACTCGAAACAAATGCATGAACTTGACGCACTTACAATGGAGCGTCAGGTGCTGACTTCGGCGGAATTGATGGAACGCGCCTCAGAAAAACTGACTGAGGAAATTGTCAAAATTGTCCCTAAGGAAAGTCGCATAAAAATTTTCTGCGGCTCTGGCAACAATGGGGGCGATGGCCTTTGCATTGCGCGTATGCTTTACAATCAGGGCTACGATTATGTTACGGCGTATAGAGTGAAGGATTTTTCTGTCGAAGACGATTTTCCTGAAATTTCAGAGGACGATGTTGTTGTTGATGCAATTTTCGGTACAGGACTTAAACGTGAAATCACTGGGTTGTTGGCAAAATTAGTTGAAAAAATTAATACTTCTGGTGCGAGGGTCATTGCTGTTGACATTCCGTCTGGACTTTCGGATTTTTCAATTTTGCCGGCAACTGTCATAAAAGCGGATACTGCGCTGAAAATTCACTCGCCGGCTGTTTCAATGCTTCTTCCTGAAAACGAGGATATTGTCGGTGAATTAAAGATTATTGATATAGGTTTGGAAAGTGCGGAAAATTTTGATGGTCCGTACAATTTGTTAACGCGGGACGACGTGAAAAAGATGCTGAAACCACGCAAAAAATTTTCACACAAAGGCACTTTCGGACATTCGCTTTTGATTGCAGGAGAGTACTTAAAAGGCGGTGCTGCGGTTTTAGCGGCACGAGCCTGTCATCGTGCGGGGGCAGGTTTGGTGACTGTACATACTGACGAAAAACTCGTCAACATTCTGCAAACCGCAACTCCTGAAACGATGTTAAGTATTGACGAATTACCTGATTTAGAAAAATTTGCGGCTGTTGGTATTGGACCGGGAATTGGTCAATCAGATACTGCTAAGGGACTTGTTAAAAAAGTATTATCGTTAGGCCGTCCGGCGGTTTTTGACGCAGATGCCTTGAATATTATCTCGGCGGAAAAACTTCATAGATTGATTCCCAAAAACTCTGTTTTAACGCCTCATGTAAAGGAGTTTGAGCGTTTGTTTGGTAAAACATTGAATTCGTATGAGCGTCTCGAATTGTTGAGAAAAAAGGCGGTAGAATTGAAATCTGTTATCGTTTTAAAAGGCGCATATTCTCAGATTGCAACGCCTGAGGGTGAAGTCTTTTTTAATTCAACGGGTAATCCGGGTATGGCGACGGCGGGTAGCGGCGACGTGTTAACGGGAATTATCACGGCTTTTTTGTCGCAAAAATATACTACCGTTCAAGCGACAAAACTTGGAGTGTTTGTCCATGGACTTGCTGGGGATTTGACGGCAGAGGAAAAAGACTGTCAGGGTTTGATTGCAAGTGATATAATCGAGATGATACCTTTTGCTTTAAAAAAATTGGCATAAAAAAATCGGCTCAAAAAGCCGATTTTTTTTATGTAGTTTGTTAATATTCCCAAAGGTCTTGCTCGAAATTGAAGATTGTTTCTTTTATTTTTTCTGCTTCAAGCAATGCTTCCTGTCCTGTCGTGTATTCCTCAATCGTACGATTGTTATAAACGTTGGACTCTCGAATGATGTAACTTGAAAAATATCTCTTTTCAAAAATATCTTCGAAATTCAAACGCGCTGCATCGTTTTGGAGATTGAAACATTCTGCGTTAGAAAGAATTTTTCTTGCCTCAGGGTAGTAAATACAAAACGCTTGTTTTTTCTGGGGAATACCGCCTTCTTCTTCACCGTCTTTTGCATACAGACGTATAGGACAAATACCGATAATTCTTACTTCAAGAACCGAGCGTTGTTTGTCAAAAAACCAAAGTTCTTTCAGCATATAAGCCTTTACTTCGTTGCTGTGATAAGGTTCGTCAATGATTTTCATTTCTGTACCTTCACCGTCAAGAGTTTCAACTTCTTGCTGTTTTGTCATGGCACCCATTCTTTGGTGAACTTCCTTTTCCGTGATTATGTTACTGAACTCGTCAGTTTGGTCGGGATTGTATGCAGTAAGACCTTGTGTGTGAATGCCTTCCAAAAGTACATCAATCAAACTCATTCGCCCGTCTTGCGGAGTAGTCGGATAATAGAGGTGCTGATTGGCCTTTTCTGAAAGTTCTATCCAACGCCAAACAATTTTTGACCACATAACGTCCGCTTCCCTAACGTACTGGAACGGTACAGGTTTACGGTTTATGGTATGGATTTTTTCATACGGAAGACCGAGCAGAACCTGTGCATGTGTTTTCGCTGCATCAAAACATTGCATAACGGCTGCAACAGCCATTAATAACAGAATCTTTTTCATAATTATCTTCAAATAAAATTTTTACAAATAAAAAAAGAGTTTTAATAAAACCCGTTGTATTATTAAAACTCTTTTTTTAAAAGATTATTGTCTTTGAAAGACTATTTTTTTGCAAAAACGTTAATTATTTCAATTTCAAAACGATTGCGCCCAAATCACGTAAAGAGCCGTCAGGACCTTTTGCTTTAATATCTTCGATATAAAGTTTGCTTCCTGCGGGAGCCTGATTGATAATTGTTTTTTGCTGTGCGGTAAATGCAGGACCTGTACTTGTAGCATCTTGAACGAAACCTTTAATGGTTGCAGAAACTTTGAAACCAGTGATTTGAAATTTCATATCGAAATCAAAGTTTTCAAGTTCGGCTTTTACGCCGGCTGATGCTGCGAGCATTGCTTTTGAAACTGTACCGCCTTTACCCCAAGCCTCTTTTGTTGTAACAGATGCTCTTGGGTCAGGAACACGTTTTACACGGAACTCTCTTGTTCCGAGGTTTTTGGTTTGACCGTCAACAGTAGCCGTTACAGTAACTTTTGCAGTACCCGGAGTTTTTACGAGAGCAGAATAAGCACCTGCGGCTGTACCTTTTGAAACTGAACCTTGCGAAATTGTAACGTGAAGTTTTTCAGAGTTGTAACCGGAAGCCGTTACTTCCAACGGGTTCGGAACACCGATGTAGAGAACGTTCATCTTGGTCGGAGATACTGACAAAGATGACTGTCCAACTTCGTATTCGCTCTTGAAAGGATATTCCTTAATTTCGCCGGTAGAATTGTTTTTCAACTTGATAACACCGCTGAATGTCTTAACGCCTACCGAAGAAGTGTTACCGCTATACTTGCCGACACCTTTCTCAACTTTCAATGGGCTACCGCCTACCAAAATGTCAGGATTCTGTGCCGAGTCGTATGCAGCGATAAATACGTCTGCTTTGTAAGGTTCGTTAACAAGAACGTAACTGCTTGTTGTCGGGCTTACTACGGCGCGGATAGCGTTAAATTTCATATCGGTTTTACCGATTTGGCTTATAAGGTAACTCAAAACGCTTGATTCAGTGTTTCTTACGTCTGCCTGCATTTTGGTCATAAGTGTCAAAACGCCGGCTGCGGGTAAGTGTTCAAAGTTTGAAACGTCCCAATCAATAGAGTCAATGTCATCACTTTCTGATTTCATTCTTGCTGTTGAAAGTAACTCGTTCAAACTTGCAATCAAAGATTGTTTTGCTTTTTGAGATGCCTCACTATTATCAGTACCTTTATTAACGATGTCAATAAGTGTATTTTTGTAACCTTCACGACCAGCGGCAATTACTTTGCCTTGACCTTTGGTAATAAAGATTTCACCACCGACATTGTTATCGTCTTTTTTAGAAACGAGGTCGTCAATGTCAACAAGATTCGGGTCTGCTGCCTCGGGCTTATCTGCTGCCCATTTGTCGCGCAAGGCCTTTTCGATTTCTTGGTCTTTTGCGTCGGATGCTTCGCTGTAAGGAGCGGTGTAATCGTTATCTCCGTATACTCCTTCAAGCGTACCAACTAAGGCCAATTTATAGTGCTGGATTTCTTTGTAGGCTTTGTCTGCCGCTGCTGCTACTTCTACTGCAAGGTCGTTGTACTTTTTAGTACCTGCGGGGTTGTTAATCATCGCTTTTGCAAACTCAGTTTGCGTGCCTTCGATAACGCCCTCGGTAATGGTGTTTGTTTTTCTCAAACTTCCGTCGACCAATGTAAATGCGGTAAGAATTTCAGCAGACACGTTCAAAGCCAACAGCGCAGTATAAAATAGGTACATCATACCTATCATCGCCTGCCTTGGGGTCTCTTTTCCTCCTCCACTCATAGTGTCTTAAATAATTTGAAATTTTTAATTTTGTTTAACTGTTAAAAATTAGCTTACTTTTACGTTCAAAGCAGTAAGCATGTTGCCGTAAACGGTGTTGAGTGCTTGAAGATTCTTGCTGAGTTTTGTAACCTCGGTAGAATACTGTTTTGCACCCGTTACGGATTCTTTCAAACCTGCAATCATGGTATCAAAATCGATTTCCTGCAACTGGATCTCGAATACGCCGTTGATTGCTTTAAGATTGCCGTTGAGTGATTTGATGTTGTTGCTGTATTCTTTGTTGCCTTCGGTAAGAGCGGTAAAGTCGAGGTCTTTAATACCTGAGAACTTGCTCTGAACGTTGCCCAATGTGTTAGACAAGTCATCTGCCGAAGAGTTGATTGATGATACTGCGTTAGATGCAGAGTTAAGACTTTCGGTGAATGATTTTGCTGCAACTGCCGAATTAGCAACAGAAGCCATACCTTTAACATTTTCGGTGAAGTCTGCAAATGAGTTACCGAGTTTGTCGAAGAAGTTGCCTTTGTCGCTTGATTTTTCCAACATTTCGTTGAATTTAGCAAGTGCTGTACCGTCTGTTTGTGCAACGGCTGCTTTTTTAGCAACAGGAGCAGAGCCTGCACCGTAGAAGTTGTAGGGAGAACGGCTAACGTCAATTTCGCCCGTTTCTTCATTAAGACGTGCTACGGGAGCGTCGTTGTTATAAACTTTCTCCTCAATTTCTTCGCCGATCAAAAGCTCGGGGAAAATATTGTGCCAGTGATATTCAACAGGCAACGGAGCAAATGCCGTAATCGTAAAGATTGCAGCCTCTGTCAAAAGGCCGACCATCAACATGACAGATGCACCAGGATAGTG
The DNA here is from genome assembly GCA_016287995.1 of Bacteroidales bacterium. GTDB lineage: Bacteria > Bacteroidota > Bacteroidia > Bacteroidales > UBA3824 > UBA3824. The sequence goes on along the minus strand of JAEEXW010000094.1, from coordinate 2,092 downwards.
CTGGATTTTAAACAACGCGCCGACAATAACGACAGCAGCACCAAGCGAGTTTACCTTCTGGAAAATCTTCGCAAATTTTTTGGTTTTGTTAAATGCTACCATAATATAACTTTTAGTTTAATTTAAAAATGTAAATTATTGTTTATTAATTGTTTACACAACTATTAACATTTTCGGTCAAATTTGTGCAAAAGCACATTCATTTGACCGCCTAAAATTATATATCTTTTTTCATAAAAAAAAATTTTTTTCTTTTTTTTCTTAAAAAACTTTAACTTTTATGATTGGTTTCCTAATTATTTCTACTTTTGCACACCTTATAATATATGTAGCAAAAAAATGGCGGTACAAAAAACAGTTTATATTTGTCAGCAATGTGGGGCAACTTCTCCGAAGTGGGTTGGAAAATGTCCTTATTGCAATTCTTGGAACTCTTACTCTGAGGAGATAATAGGCTCAAAAGATATAAAGCCCTCTGGCTTAGTTACTAAAAGTGTTATTTCAAATAAGGCTAAAAAACTATCTGAAATTCAGACAAATGAAGTATCGAGAATTGATACTTTAAACGGCGAGTTCAATAGAGTTCTCGGTGGCGGAATAGTGCCGGGTTCGGTGGTTTTAATCGGTGGTGAACCCGGAATCGGAAAGTCAACTCTTATGCTCCAAATCGCGCTTAATATACCACAAAAAACACTTTATGTGTCAGGAGAAGAGAGTGCCTCGCAGATAAAACTTCGTGCCGACAGACTTTCTGTAAAATCGGATAATTGTTTGATTCTATGCGAAGTAACTGTTGAAAATATAATACCTCATATAAAAGAAAACAATCCCGGACTTGTAATTATAGACTCTATTCAGACTTTGAGAACCGATAATGTGGAATCTTCGCCCGGAACTATAACGCAAATCCGCGAATGTGCCGACCTTTTAATCCGTCATGCAAAAGAATTTAACATTCCGATAATTTTAATCGGTCATATTAATAAGGACGGAAACATTGCAGGTCCAAAAATCCTTGAACACATGGTGGATACTGTTTTGCAGTTTGAAGGCGATTCAAGTCATGTTTACAGAGTGTTACGCGGAATTAAAAACCGTTTTGGTACGACCTCGGAAGTCGGAATTTTTGAAATGCTACAAAACGGACTGCGCGAGGTCAGCAATCCGGGAGAACTGCTTCTTCTTCATCACGACAAGGACACTTCGGGCGTAACGATTGCAGCGGCTCTCGAAGGTTTGAGACCATTTTTGGTTGAGGCTCAGGCACTTGTGTCAACAGCGGCTTATGGTGTGCCGCAACGTAGTACAACGGGATTCGATGCAAAACGTCTGAATATGCTTTTGGCGGTTTTGGAGCGACGGGCGGGTTTCCGTCTTAACACCAAGGACGTTTTTCTTAACATTGCCGGAGGAATCAAAATCAATGACCCTGCAATGGATTTGGCTGTTTTGGTTGCTGTTTTGTCAAGCGATTTGGATATTGCCGTTGATACGGGGACGTGTTTTGCCGGTGAAGTCGGCTTAACGGGCGAAATCCGCCCTGTCAATCGCGTAGAACAGAGGATTACTGAGGCGGAAAAACTTGGTTTTAGCCGGATAATTGTTTCGCAGTCCCACCAAAAAAATGTTGCCATTATGAAAACGCAAATCGAAGTCATACTTTGTAACAAAATTGACGAAGTTTTTAGGATTTTGTTCGCAAAAAAATAAAGTAAAAAGTTTGCCGCAAAGGAAAATTATAATTACTTTTGCAGCACAAACATAAAACATAGACTATTATGTCATATTATTTTACTTCGGAATCGGTGTCAGAGGGACACCCAGACAAAGTGGCGGATCAGATTTCTGACGCTTTGCTCGATGAATTTTTGAAACAAGACATCGAATCAAAAGTGGCTTGTGAAACTTTTGTTACAACGGGTCTTGCAGTCCTCGGAGGCGAGGTTAAAACGCGTGGTTATGTTGACGTTCAGCAGGTAGCCCGCGATGTTATCAACAAAATCGGCTACACCAAAGGCGAATATATGTTTGACGGTAATTCTTGCGGCGTAATTTCTGCAATTCACGGTCAGAGTCAGGATATTAACAGAGG
>JAEEXW010000093.1 GCA_016287995.1 Bacteroidales bacterium | reverse complement strand
AAAGAAGGTTATATAGTGAGTTCCCACATTGGGGAAAGTCATTAAAGAAGGTTATATAGTGAGTTCCCACATTGGGGAAAGTCATAAAAGAAGGCTATATGGTGAGTTCCCACATTGGGGAAAGTTACCACATAGCCTTCTTTTATATGTTTACACATCGTGTAAAAACAGAAAATACTATATTTTTGTAATATACTTGGAACTTGCCCAGCCTTCAACAACCGCCTGAATCCTGAACATATTCTCCTGCTGGTCAAGAATGTTGAACTTTGTTCCGGCTTTCAAATCGCTGACAAGACGGCGGGATTTCTTTTGGTCATTATACAACATCGCCGAATTTGTAGTAAGTTCACCGTCATAATTATCGTCGGTATTATCCTGCTCAACAAATTCCTTATCCATCCAACCTGTCATTTCGTAAAGAATATTATACCACTCTCCCGTTGAATCGCTGCCTATAATATAAACGTATGTGTCAGCAGCCATAGGCGAAGACTTCAAAGGCGCATTTGAACTCGGCGACTGACGGAAATTAAGTTTCACCTTAACCCTGCCTATCGTGAGCGAGGTAGAAGCCGACTCCTTAACAGCATCCTTAAACAACTCACTGACATTCAAGTCTTTCTTAGTATTTGAAACGATGTCGGCACGCAATGCGTCAAGCGGAAAAGCAGGACCCGGATCGCATTTTCTGCCCGGAGCAATCTCCTCATGTCCCAAAATCTCTTTTATGTCGTATGCCTTGCAAATAGCCTGACACAACTCTTTTACCGCCTTAATTTGTTCGTCAGTATATTTATACCAATAAGTCATCGTTGTAACGGCGTTGCGGTGTTTGCCTACGTATACCTTGTCTTCGGGGGTTGCCGTTTTTTTGTCTTTTTTTACCTCCCACCAAGTATAATATTTGCCGTCTATCTTTTGAAGATAGCCCGGATTAGAAATTTCTATGCCAATCGAAAAGTTGTTGTACGAAGACCTGCCGTTATAACTGCTTGTGCCTGCGTGGTATGCCTTACGGTTAAGGTCAACCATCTGCGTAATAGTACCGTCTTCCGAAACCACAAAATGCGCCGAAGTTTTAGACGTTTTTGCGGCAAAAAGTTTTACGGTTGCATTTCCGCTCGCACCTGCCGTATAATGGATTATAATCGCGTCAGGTTTCATAACGGCGGTTTTGTTGTAAGCATTGGCCTCTACAAAAGTCGCGCCTGTAAGCCGGTTGTTTTTTATTTCCATCTTTTAATAATTTTGCGATTAAAAACGCTGCAATTTACTAATTTTTTTTTATTTGAAAAATTTTTTTTAAAGTTTTTGCATTTGTAGTATTGCCTTTGCGCTAATACATTAATTTAAAAGTCTTTCCGCCGGCTTTTACTACCAATACAGAACCGCTTGTACAGTTCAATGTCAATTCCTCATGACTTGAAACCGTAACACCTGACTTTAAAATCCTGCCGCTCAAATCACTGATTGTGTAAGAAACACCGCTGACAGACTCTATGAAAATCTTTTTGTCGAAAGACCAAACTTTTACTTTGTCGCTTATAACGGGAAGTTCTCCGACAGGAGTTGCAGCGTCAACAGTAACTGTTATGCTTTCAGCCTCCGAGCCAAAATAATTGTCAGATTCTTCTGCTTTATAATAGACAGTATATTCGCCCGCTGACTCTACTGCTGGCAATTCTTCTGTGTATTCTCCGTCTTCTTTAAGACTATAAAGCACGTTGCCGAAAGCCGCTTTTCCGCCTGAAATCAATACCAAAGGCTTATTTGACAATTTCAAGTTGCCGGCAGCGGAAGGCGGCAATGTAATTTTGTTTTGAGCCTTTTCGACAACGGCAGTTACCGACCTGGCATCTATACCTGTGTATTCGGGAGTTTCGTCAACTTTATACCAAACCTTGTATACTCCAACATTAACGGCTTTTGGAAGGTCTTTTGAATAAGTTTTTCCGTCAAGACTATAAGTTACCGTTCCGACATTATGTTGCGGCACTGAAATAAGATCCATCTCTTTTCCTGTATAAACAAGCGGACTTTTAACTTCCGGCACAGATAAAATTGTCTGAACCTGCTTTAATGTAAAGTAACCCGGCTGATCCTTTTTGTCAATTACAGCATATTTGCCGTCAACATTATCCGCGCTATACACTGTTGAATTGCCGCCTTTCAATTTTTCACAACCTTTAAACATATTACCAGTCTCCACTTGATCGAATTTACAAAAAGCATTTGCATAAATAGTTGTAAGATTGCTGCAACCCAAAAACATATACGCTGCCGTCCATACCTTCTTTATAAGGAAACTGCTAATATCAATAGTTTTAAGCGAAGTACAATTATGAAACAAATATGCCAGATTAGTGGTATTTTCTGTATTGAAATAATTAAGACCTACAATTTCAGTAAGATTAGTGCAATTTTCAAAGAAATCTCTCAAATTCGTAGGACGGTAATCAACAAAAGATGACATAAATACTACTTTTTTAATTTTCTCAACGCCTATGTCTTTTAATGACATTCCGCAGTATGTGTCAGCCTTGTATTTGCCGTAATAAAATGTTACCGTGCCGGTTTTAGAATCAAACTCTCTGTAAGGCATCAACTTGTCAGAAACTTTTACGGTAAAATTTAGTTCCTGAGAAAAACAGTTTACAGTAATTTTCTGCTCTCCAAGTTTTAATTTGTCATATCCGGTAATCCACTTTGAAAGACTTTCAAGTTCAACAGTCCGTTCTTGACCGTTTGGCTGGGTTACAGTAAGTTTTCCGTCTTCTAAATTAAAGTTTTCACCCTGTGCATAATCGGTTTGGGGCTTACGGGTAATCTCGACTTTGAGTTTGGGCTTAGTTTGATCTTTTGAAGTCAAATAGCCGGGAGTGTTTCCCGTTCCGATTATGGCATAGTCGATGCTATTATCGTCTGTATGGGAATCATAAACAGTGCCGTTACCACCGGAAAGTTGAAAACAATTATAAAACATTCTCCCTTCAAGATTTGCATTTGACCATTTGTCAGGATCAACGTATATGGTTTCAACGTTACGACAGTTGGAGAACATATCATTTACCTTTATATGTTGTGCATTTTTTGTATCAAAAGAAGTCAAATCAATAGTTTTAAAATTACACACCTGAAACATACGGGACATATCGGTAACATTTCTAATATCAAAATTACTGAGATCAATTTCTTTAAGAGATCCACAACCCGAAAACATTTGGGTCATATTAGTTACTTTGGAAGTATTAAAACTGCTAATGTTAAGTTCTGTAAGACTACTGCAACCACAAAACATACTGGACATATTGGTAACTGACTCCGTATTAAAAGTGCTTAGGTCAAGTTTTTTAAGGCTTGAACAATACCAAAAACACTGCAACATAGACGTAACTTTGGAAGTGTTGAGATTTTCAAGTCCGACTATTTCTGTCAAATTAGTACAATCCCTAAACCAATCTGCCAATGATGTCGGATAATAATCTTTGCATGATTCATCTATTACAACTTTTTTTATGGACGATGCATTATATTTCCAATGCATTATATCATACGCTCCACTCGGTCTGTTTTCTTTGTAATATATTGTTAACGTTCCATCTTTTATCACTCCAAAACCGCTTGGGAGTGCGAAAGTTTTTGTGCAAGTCAGCACCAATAATGCCAATAGGGCAAACAAGTATTGTCTGAATTTCATTGTTTTCATATCGTTTTATAATGAATAAAAAGTTTTAAAAATATTTTTCATATTAAAATGGTCGTAAACGCCGCCTAACTCTCTGATTGAGTGCATTGCAAGAATCGGAGTACCAACGTCAACGCATTTAAAATCTATTTGCGAGGTCGAAATGCTTCCGAGCGTTGAGCCGCCCGCGAGGTCGCTTCTGTTGGTAAATTTTTGAAGCGGAGAGCCTGCCATAGCCGCAAGTGATGAGAAAACCGCGCCTGAAAAAGCGTCCGTACAGTATTTTTGGTCGGCATTGTATTTTAAGACAGGACCTTTATTCAAAAACGGATGATTTGTCGGACAAGACATTTGCGCAAAATTCGGGTGCAAAGCATGTGCACAGTCAGCCGAAATCATAAACGAATTGGCAACGGCACGTAAAAATTCTTCTGTTTTGCCGCCAAGTTTTGAAACTACACGTTCCAAAATATTCTTCAAAAACGGTGAAGCCGCGCCTTGACGCGTTCTGCTGCCGACTTCTTCGTTGTCGTAACAAACCATAACTTGCGTGGCATTAATGTTTTGCGAAGTAAAAAGGCCTTCCATTCCGGCGTGAATCATCGACAAATTATCAAGTTTCGGCGACGAAATAAATTCTCTGTCAGCACCTATAAGACAACCTTTCTGAACATCGTAAAGCGACAAGTCAAAATCCAAAATGCTGTCAGGCGAAACGTTAAGTTCCTCAGCGATAATGTTTACCAAATAGTTTTCGCCTTCGAGCGGCGATTTTATGCAGGCAATCAGCGGAGTTAAATCGTTTTGCTCGTTGATTGCTACGCCGTCGTTAACCTTTCTGTTGAAATGTATTGCGAGATTCGGGATTTGCAACAGCGGACGTTTCAAATTGAACTGACGGATTTCGGGCTGGAAAACGTTTTTCGACTTCAAAACCACCCGACCAGCAATGCTTAAAGGTCTGTCAAACCACGTGTTAAGAATTGCGCCTCCGTAAACCTCAACATTGAGTTTTATATAAGCGTTTGAAACCGTGATTTCGGGGTTTGGTTTTATTTTCAGAGCGGGAGAATCGGTATGCGCCGCAATCACCCTGAAACCGTCTTTTTCGGGTTGACCCATTCCGACAACAAAAGCCGCCAAAGCCGTATCGTTTTGAGCGACAAAATATTTTCCCTCTTTTTCGATTTGCCAACTATCCTGCGGCAAAAGTTCTTTGAAACCTTTTCTCAAAAGAGCCGCTTTTATGTTCCTGACAACATGGAACGTAGAAGGGCTGTAAGATATAAAATCAATTAAATCATTGGCAAACTCCTGTGCCTCATCAAGTGTTTTTTTCATTTTTTTATAGCGATTCAATAAATTGGTCAATATCATCAATTTTTACAAATTCCGCTTTGTCAGAATGAGCATGCTCCAACCTCTGTCTAATGCCTTCCACATTTCTTTTATCGGCAAAATAAGGGTCGCCCGAAGGACTAACTTCATACGGGTCGCAGCGGAACTCTTCGGGAATTGCTGCAATTTCTGGGTCAAGCGGTTTGACCTTTTTCTTTTCGGTGCTTTCCAAAATCTTGCTCGCCAACCATTTAGAGTTGCGTACAGAAAGATTTAACGTAAGAATATAATTCAAAAGTCCGTTTAATGCTGTTGCTGTCATAATCCTAAAAAATTTTATCCGTGCAAATATAATCTTTTTTTCGCTTAACAAAAAAATATTTGTTTGCAGAAATGCAAAAAACATATTATTTTTGGCGTGTGAAACTATTAAATTTTTTTAAAAGATATGGCACAAGAAACAGAGAGACCCAAAAACGAAAAAGATATAACTGCATACGATATTGAAAGTTATATCAATCAGCGTTGGAACTCGCAGCGCAACTATTTTTCAAAAAGTTCGCAAAAAAAACAAAAATTCTTCAACGTATGTCAGGTTTTGATAATTGTTCTGAGCGCGTTATCGGTAACGGTTTTGACCATAGACTTGGATTCGCTCGGCGCGCCTAAGTGGTGTTCCAACAAAATCGTCTGCGCAATCCTTTCTCTGGCGGTAATAGTTGTTTCGGGCATTGACAAACTCAAACAGTACAACGCCGAGTGGATAAAAGACCGCAAAGCCACCGAAAAACTCAAAAGCGAGATTTGCAAATACAAATTCGGTGTTGACCCTTACATTGTCCCCGTCAAGCCGGAAGAAAAAAAGCCGGAGCAAGCACCCGAAAAACCTGCATCAGAAACCGAAAAACCAAAAGGCGATGTAGTTTCGGAGCGTACAAAACTTTTATTAACCAAACTTAACGATATATCTGAAAAATGCGACGATTCAGGCGTTAGAAATTCATACAAAGAAATTAAAAACGAAGTTGCTAACTTTGTTTCCGGCATCAATGATTTCGCAAACGTGCAAGGAGAAATCTCCAAAAAAGACAAAACTTTTGTAGAACGTATCAATTCAATTATGGACGAATACATTCAAGTATTTGAAACTCAGAATATTTACAGCCGTATCAAAAACGAAATCTGCGATTTCTACACAAATGCCGGCGCATACAAAATTGAAGAAAAACCCAAACCGAAACCCGAACCAAAACCAATAATTTCCAACAACGACCGCTTGTTTGTAGAAAGAATTGAAGAAATAATTTCAAAAGACGTTGACGAATTTGTTAACACGAAAAACAAACTCTCTAACATCGACGCACAAATTGACGAGTTAATTCAAAACAAGTCAAGCAAAAAATAAAAAAAAATTAGAGCCGCAATTTTTAAGCGGCTCTAATTTTTTAAAATATACTTTCAAAATCGCTACCGTCTAAAACATCATTAAAGAAATCATTCCAATCTTTTCCAATTCTGAATGTGTCTATAACAAAGTCAATAAAATCCGCTCTAAAACAATCCTCATCAGAAAGCAAATGCACCAAATCCCAATTTTTATGACGGATTAATTCATCATACGGCGAATTTTTCAAATTTTTCGGCAAAACTTTCAACAAATTATCTGTTTCAAAAGATTCTGTAAAACGTTCTTTTACATCTTTTCTGCTCAAAAAATTTTGCAGTTTTTCGCCACCGCCGTAAAAAATTTCTTCACGAATAATTTTAGCGGCTTTTGAAGGCGGCATATAAATTCCGACATCTAAAAGTGATTGTCCGTATTCCTCATCATCTTTATCAAGCGGTTGAAGATGAAGATAATAACCCGCACCAACCTTTTTTTTGCCACCCGGAACTAAATAAACACCGAAATGCCTTTTATAAGGAGACTTATCAAGCGAAAACCGCGTATCACGGTTGAAACGAAAAATACAATTTTTAAGTTCCAAACCTTGAAGTTTAGAGTCTATGGTTTGCATTTTCGTTAAAATTTCCTGACTCATCGCTTTGAAACCATCACGCGCCTTTTCATAAAAATCTTTATTAGCGTGAAACCATTCTGTATTATTATTGATTTTGATTTGTCTCAAAAAATCAAACATCAATTCAACGTCGTATTTACTCATTATTCTATTTTTTGCAAAAATACAGAGTTTTTTTTGATATACAAAAAAGAAATTTATGTAATTTTATGCAGAATTACACGTTTTTATTTTATATTTGCACAAACTTCATCAATTAACCAAACAACTTGAACGCAACACAGTACAAGATATGAAAGCACAAATCGACTATCTTGACAAATGGATAACTCAAACCAAAACAGAACAGTTGATTGGTTTTTCGCTTTGCGTCATTGTTGGTTTGCTGATAGTAATTTCGATAGTATCGCGCATACTTCAACCTATCAACAAATCGGTTCAGCAGGCTTACAAGATAACATCGGGCGACCTTACCGAACCTCTTTCAGAAAGCCGCTATACTGATGAAGCGGGAAGACTCCGCACCACGGTTTCCAAAATGACAATACTGCTTCAAAAACTTTTCAGTTCTACGCAAGTTGCATGTAAATCACTATTTGCGGCGTCCGAAAAGTTGAAAGAAACATCAAAGCAAATAGACTCTCATTCCGTAAATATGGCATCTTATACAGACGAAGTGAGTGCATTAATGGAAGAAATGTCAGCCTCAATGCAGAATACCTCTGACAATTCGTATCAGTGCGTTACCACCTCAAGCAACACTTTGAAATCGGTAAAAGAATGTAACGAAGCAGCAATAAAGAGCGTTGAAGCCATGAGCCACATTACAGATAAGATTTCGATAATCAATAATATAGCGTTTCAGACAAATATACTTGCGTTAAATGCGGCTGTTGAAGCAGCACGTGCCGGCGAACAAGGCAAAGGTTTTTCTGTTGTAGCCGCTGACATTCGCAAACTTGCCGAACGTAGCGCGTTAGCCGCCAAAGAAATCAATACCGTAGGCGGAGAAGGTCGTCAAGCAGCTACGGCAGCAAAAGATGTGTTTGCAAAAGTGTTGCCGCAAATAGAAGAAACGGTGGCATTAGTAAACGAGATTTCAGCCTCCACAGCCGAACAAAACGTATCAGCCGAACAGATTAATCAAGCGATACAGACACTATCACAAGCCACAAGAACATTTTCCGGACTTGCTGCCCAAACAGCCAGCAATTCTCAGGTACTCGCCGAGCAAAGCGAAAACCTCACCGGAATGATTGGATTTTTCAAGACGGAATAATATTTTTTTATAATTTAAATCCCATCAAAATTATATCGTCGGTTTGTTCACCGTCTTTTCCGATCCAATCTTCGATGGTTTGATTAAGAATTTCGCGCTGTTTCTCCGGCGGTTCGTCATGGATTTTGAAAATCAATTCACGTAAATTTTTGATTTTGAATTTCTTTCCATCAGGACCGCCGAATTGATCCTCATAACCGTCCGAAAACATATAAAACCAAGTGTTGCCGTCGGGCTGAACCTCATGTTTTGTATAATGAAAATCCTCTTGGATTTGGTCGCCACCGATGCCTTGTTTGTCCGCTTTTATCGTCGTAATTTCACCGTTCTGAATATAAATCAACGGATTTTTTGCGCCTGCATATTCCACCAAATGCGTTTCTTTGTCAATTGAACACAAAGCCATATCCATACCGTCGTGATTTTCAGTTGTGTCCTGCTTCAACGCTTTACGGATTCTGAAATTTTGATTTGTCAAAATCTCATCAGCCGAAGTTATGCCGTCGGTAACGATTTCCGTCAAAATCTGCGAACCAATCATACTCATAAACGCACCCGGAACGCCGTGTCCCGTACAGTCAGCCGCCGTAATGATGATTTTTTTGTCCGTCTCGGCAAACCAGTAATAGTCGCCGCTGACAATGTCCTTTGGACGGTAAAGAATAAAATTTATAGGCAGAGCATTGTCGATTTTGTCCTTCAACGGCAACATAGCCCGCTGAATGTGCAAAGCGTATTCTATACTGTCGGTAATACTGTTGTTTTTCTCG
>JAEEXW010000092.1 GCA_016287995.1 Bacteroidales bacterium | reverse complement strand
TTATCATCAGCCATTGCGACTGAGAGAAAACGCCAACCAAACTGCATACGGGAATAGAACTCAAAAGAGTAAAAGCCACTCCGCCCAAAAGACCTTCGATAGTTTTTTTAGGTGAAATTTTTTCTATCAACTTGTGTTTTCCGAAAAGCGAACCTACGCAAAAAGCACCCGTGTCAGAAATCCACACAAACGCAAAAAAACTCAAAATTATTTTCGGCGAAAATTCGTGTGTTTCCGGCAAAAAGAGCATATAGCACAAACGTCCGAACGGTAGGGCGATATACATTGGTGCAAACAATGTTTGAGCCCAGTCTGAAGTCGGGGTCGGTTTTTGACGGAAAAGTTCTATAATCGGTATTGACAGCATCAAGACCGGCAGAGCGAAAAGCGTTTTAGTCGGCAATATTCCGCACGCTAACGAAAACAGCAACGCAAATGTCAAAATACCTATTGCGATACCTGTTACTTTTTGTGGCGTAAAGCCCAACATTCCGCTCATTTTGTAAAATTCGTTTATACCCGCAACCGTAAAAAATCCAAACAGAGCGGCAAAAATCCATGGACTTATTGTTACGGAGAGAACTATCAAGACTATAAAAACCGTGCCAGTGATAATTCTCGGCATTAGTTTACTCATTTTCCGTTGCAGAGATGTTTTTAAGTATTTCGGCTGCTTCATCTAATTTGAACTCTTCTACGTAGAGGTCAATGTCTACCATAAGGCTCAAATCTGTTCTTGCTACCGTAACCGCCTGAATACCCGAATTTTCCAATAATGCCGCAGCATAATCTGCTTCTATGGTGTCGGTATAGGTTTCGAGAAGTCTCCAAGAGGCTAACGATTTTACGATTTCAATTGCTTTTTCTTCGTTGTCGTTTTCAACAAAGAGAACATATTTGCCGCCTTTTTTCTCGATTATGCAGCGTATTCCTTGTTTACCGAGATGCGTTTCGTTGATTTCGGCAGTGCCGAGACTATCGTGTTCTTGTATTTTGGTCCAGCCGTCAAGGTTTTGAACTGTCTGACGTGCTGCCTCCGCATCTTCGTCTTTAACGTAGATGTTGATTTCTTGTTTCATAAAATTAACGTCCCGTTTTTTGATGACGATGCATGGAATGTGTACTTCGTTCAAAAGTTCCACTCTAAACCTTGCCTGACGTGTTCTGAAACAAGTTTTTATCAGTTGCCAACCTTCGAGTTTTTCACCTGTTAAATAGGGGAGGGCAGCCTTAGTGTCTTCGTTGTTGACGTAAAGTTCGTAGTTGTCGAGTACGTAACGTGGATTTTTTGAGGTTTTGATAACTGAGTTTATGCCAGCGTCTTCCAAAACGTCTTTGAGTCTTTCAATCGGTCCCCTCATAATAAAGGAGTCGATTTTTGTAAGACCTTTGTATTCGTCAACGATTGCGATAGCCTTTTTTTCATCGTCTTGCTGAACGTAGAGTTCATATTCGCCGATGAGGAACAAACTGTCTTTGGCATTGATAACCACAGACTTAACTTCGTTTTGTTCCAAAAGTCCTTTTGTTAGTTCCGCTTGATATTGTGTGTCAAACGAATATATTTTTACCCAATCCATATTCTAAAATATTTTAAGTTAACAATTATCTTTATTTTCAGCGAGTTGTGTTTCGTTTTGTTTTTCTTCTACTTCTTTTTGTTGTTGGTTTTCCTCAGACTTAGTCTCGTTGTTTTCTGCCGGTTGTAACGTTTGATGCGGCGGTGGAGTCTGAATTTTTGTTGCGTAAAGAGCCTCTTCAAGTTCTTTTGAGGCGAATTTTCTTTTGCCGAAAATTCTTTCCACGTCCTCGGTAAAAATTACTTCTCTTTCCAAAAGGAGTTCTGCTAATTCAGTAACTTTTTCTTTGTTTTCTTCCAAGATATTTTTGGCTCTTTCGTAACAATAATCTATTAACGCTTTTGCCTCCGAGTCAATTGTTTCGGCAGTTTTTTCGCTGTACGGTTTTTGAAACGTGTAGTCGTCGGTTGAACTATAAAAACTTACGTTTCCAACCTTTTCGCTCATTCCGTAATACGAAACCATCGAATAAGCATATTTTGTAACCCTTTCGAGGTCGTTTAATGCGCCGGTCGAAATTTTGCCGAAATTGATTTCCTCGCTTGCCCTTCCGCCTACGAGAGAACACATTTCGTCAAGCATTTGCTCTTTGGTTGTAATCTGCCGTTCTTCGGGCAAATACCATGCCGCCCCAAGAGCCTTTCCTCTGGGCACAATCGTTACTTTTATAAGCGGGTGCGCGTTTTCCAACAGCCACGAAACCGTTGCGTGTCCTGCCTCGTGATAAGCGATTGTCTTTTTTTCGTTTGCCGTTATCAGTGAACTTTTCTTTTCCAAACCGCCGATAATTCTGTCGATAGCGTCCAAGAAATCCTGTTTGTCAACGATTTCCTTGTTGTGACGTGCGGCAATAAGGGCGGCTTCGTTGCAGACGTTTGCGATGTCAGCACCCGAAAAACCGGGAGTCTGCTTTGCCAAAAAGTTCAAATCCATATTCGGGTCTACTTTCAACGGTTTCAGATGCACGTTGAAAATTTCGCTTCTTTCGTTCAAGTCCGGCAAATCTATTATAATCTGACGGTCAAACCTTCCTGCACGCATTAGCGCGGGGTCAAGAATTTCTGCTCTGTTGGTGGCGGCAATCATAATGATTCCCGTGTTGGTCTCAAAACCGTCCATTTCAGTAAGCAGTTGGTTGAGAGTGTTTTCTCTTTCGTCGTTTGACGAGAAGTTTGCGTTTTTGCCTCTTGCGCGGCCTATTGCGTCGATTTCGTCAATAAAGACGATACATGGTGCTTTTTGTTTGGCTTGATTAAAGAGGTCGCGAACCCTTGACGCACCCACGCCGACAAACATTTCCACAAAATCGGAGCCTGACATTGAGAAAAACGGCACGTCAGCCTCGCCTGCAACGGCTTTTGCTAAAAGGGTTTTTCCCGTACCCGGAGGGCCTACAAGGAGTGCGCCCTTAGGAATTTTTCCACCGAGTTTTGTGTATTTGTCGGGATTTTTTAAGAAATCAACGATTTCGGTTACCTCTTGTTTTGCCTCTTTTAAGCCGGCGACATAACTGAAATTGATTTTCATCTTGTTGGCATCTTTGTCAAAAACCTTTGCCTTAGATTTTCCGACGTTGAAAATTCCGCCTGCTCCGCCCATGCGTCTGAACATAAAAGCCCATACGCCTATCAACAATAGCAACGGCAAAACCCAGCCTAAAACCTCGGTAAAATAATCAATTCTTGTTTCGCTGTCAAAGAGCAGTCTTTTGTCCTCAGGGACATCCTTTTGCGCTTCCATTAGCCTTGCCTGAAAACTTTCCGGCGAGGAAATTGCGTGCATAAAGTGCGGTCCTTTTGCCGGTATTTTATTGGCTCTCAAATATTTGTATTTGTCTGAGGCATACCTGTCTTCTTTTAATGTTATAAGAGCCTTATCTTTGTTGACCACAACTATTCTCAAAACGTCTTTGTTAGCAATCATTGTTTTGAGGTCGTCCCAATAAATAGTCTGCGGATTGCCCTTAAAATCAGCAAACTGCATTAATCCTATCAACAAAATCACCGCACCGATAACCCAATAAATGATATTGTTTTTGTTAGGGTTGCTGTTCGGTTTCGGTCTGAAAATATTTTCGTTCATTATATTTTTTTACGATGTATTTTCTTTTAAAAAAAATTAATCTTCGTCGGGATAATCGGTGCGTTTAGCGTCTGCCCAAAGTTTTTCGAGTTTGTAAAAACTGCGTTTTTCTTCGAGGAAAACATGTACTACAACATCGATATAATCGAGGAGTACCCATTCGGCGTTTTCTCTGCCTTCGCGGTGATAGGGCCATTGTTTGATGTGTTCAAACACGTAATCTTCAATGCCGTCGGCAATTGCGAGTACTTGTCTTGGGTTGTCGGCCTGAGCGATGATAAAAGAATCACACACCGAAGAATCAAGGTTTCTTAAATCGAGTTTAACGATTTTTTCGCCTTTTTTTTCTTTAATTCCTGCTACTATAAGTTCAGCGAGTTGGTCGCTGCTGATTGTATAATCATTCATAAAAATTACTCTAATTATCTTATAATTAATGTGTTAATAAAAAAGTGTCCGCTTTAATCCGCTTTTTTTAGGGTTAAAATCGTTTGCAAAGATAGTTTTTTTGTTTCATTCAGACAAAAATAATATGAAAATTTTTAAATATGAAGGATTTATTTAATTAACAAACAAATCTTCCAATCTTATTTCTTTTTGTACGCATCCTGAATGTTCGTTTTTTTCGATGCCTTTGACGGTTATCATTGTTAGAATAACATTTTTGTCTCCGCCGGTGGTTTCAATGAAAGTTGATATTTTGCGCTCAATGTCTTCTTCGTCGCGGGCGGTCATTGCGTAAGGCTTGTTGTAAAATTTCATTTCACAAATGTTGACTGTTTTGTCCGCACGGTCGATGAGCATATCTATTTGAGCCAACCGTTTTTCGCCTTTACCGAACCAAGGGCAGACATGTTTGTTCATAATTTTATGTTCTTTTTTCGTTGCAAATTTAGGAAAAAACAGTGTATTTCCCAAACTAAAATGCACGAAAGTGGTCGCGGAGGTATCATTTTTGACCACTCCGCGACCGATTTCGTGCATATAACTCACCGAAACTTTTTATATTTGTAGGCAAGATGCCTGAGTTCCATTTGTTTTATTATTTTATCTTCAAAAACTCCTTAAAACTTTCAATATCAGGATTATAAGCCATAGGTTGTTTCATCGGAATGTCGGGCGTTTGCGGATTTAGAATCACGTAGTACGGTTGCGCGTTGATTTTGAATTTTGCCTCCTGAAAATCCGAATTTATTTCGCCGATTGTGTGTTTTCCGTCTTCGGAGAGCGTTCTGTCATCAGTGTAAAGCGCACATATAATAAAGTCTCTTTTCATTATACTCTGAACTCCCGAATCCGACCAAACGTTTTCTTCCATTTTGCGGCAGTTAACACAGCCGTGTCCCGTAAAAATCAGCAAAACGGGCTTGTTCTGACTTTTTGCGCACTCCAAAGCCTCGTTGTATTCAAAATACGCTTTTATCCCGAACGGTAACGCCAATTTGTCAGAATATTTCGGTGTAGTGCAAAGCGTTGACTCTGTTGAAGTTGTTTGACTATTTGACGTCATAACAAAATCCTGTGTTGTGATTGGCGGAATGTAGCCTGCAAGTGCTTTCAGCGGTGCGCCGAACATGCCCGGAATCATGTAAACGGTAAAAGACAACGTTAAAACCGCCAACAAAATTCTCGGCACTTTTATATGCTCCAAGTCGCTGTCGTTAGGCAGTTTAAGTTTTCCGATTAAATACAAAAACAGCATAATTCCGATTGCAATCCAAATTGCGAGATAGGTTTCACGGTCGAGAATGTGCCAGTGGTAAGTCTGGTCGGCAACGCTCAAAAATTTTAAGCCCAACGCCAATTCTATAAAGCCCAAAACAACTTTCACGGTGTTGAGCCAGCCGCCTGATTTGGGCAGTTTTTTCATAATTTCGGGGAAAAACGCAAACAGCGTAAACGGCATCGCAAACGCGAGCGAAAATCCGAACATCGCTGTTACCGGTTTCAAAAAGTTGTTGCCTGCCGTCGATTCCACCAAAACCGAGCCTACAATCGGTCCCGTGCAGGAAAAACTTACCAAAACTAAAACAAACGCCAAGAAAAAAACTCCGATTAAACCGCCTTTGTCGCCGCGTTTTTCGGCTCTGTTGATAATACTCGACGGCATTACGATTTCAAACATGCCGAGAAACGAGAGCGCAAACACGAAAAATATTATAAAAAATATTACATTCGGCAACCAATGCGTACTAAGCGTGTTGAAAATACTTGCCGTAAAGTTTTCTCCTCCTAACAAATTGGAAAGTATAATTAATATTGCGACAGGTAAAGTGTAAAGTAAAATTATACTCAAACCGTAAATCAACGCATGAAATTTTCCTTTTCCGCTTTTGTCTTTTAAGAAATAAGTTACGGTCATCGGAATCATCGGGAAGACGCACGGCGTAAAAATTGCTGCCAATCCCGCAAGAAATGCAATCAAAAAGATTTTTAATAACGACACTTCGTTTTCTGCTTTAACAGGTTGAATAACAACTTTTTGCGTCGTGTCAGGAGTAGAGGTTACCGCCGCTTTTATAGTGTCAATAGGCGGCGGCAAGATTGTGTCTTTTTTTTCGGGAGTAATTTCCGTTTTTTTAACGGGCTCCGTTACTATCGGCTCTTTTTTTTTTGAGCCGCCGCTACGTTGATGGAAAAATCTTTCTTTACCATCGTGCACATAAAATTATCATCGCAGGCTTGACCTTTTATTTTACCTGTTACAGTAAACGCTTCATTTTTAGCAGGTTTGATGATTATTTTGAATCCTGCTTTGCCGCGGAAAAATTTTTCCGTAACTTCAAAAATTTCTTCGTAATGCTCTTGCGGGGTTTGAAGTTCGATGATTTTGCCGTCGGTTGTAAACGCTGCGTTTTCGTCCAAAGTAATTGTCAGCGGCATTGATGCGCCTGCCGGATTGTAAGGCGAGTACAATCTAAAACCTTCGTTAATGGTAGCGTTGAACAAAAGTTCTACGTTGCCGTTAGAGAGGTTTTTGGCGGAAAAAGACCACGAAACATTGTCTTTGTTTTGCGCAAAACTTGCTGTAAACGCAAAAATTAATGTCAATATGAAAAATATTTTCTTCATTTTTTTTCAGGTGAATTTTTAAGAATTTCGCTAATTAGAGTGTAGAATTTTGCGACAGATTTTATTTCAAGTTTTTCATTCGGGGTGTGAACGCCGTACATTGTCGGTCCGAGCGAAAGAGCCTCCATTCCGGCATGTTTTGCGGTGATGATTCCACATTCCAAGCCTGCATGAATTGCCGTAACGAGCGGTTTTTCGCCGAAAAGTTTTTCGTAAACCATTGTTGCCTCTTTCAATAAAACGCTTTCTGTATCAGGCTGCCAACCCGGATATTCGTCAGTAAATTTGATTTCAGCACCCAAAAATTCCGACTGAAATTTCATCACGCCTTTTAAATAATCGCATTGCGTTTGCGAAGAACTCCGCATAAGACAAAGTATTTTTAACTCGCCGTTTTCTGTTTTTGCAACAGAAAGATTGTTGGAGGTTTCCACAAGACCGGGCATATCTGCACTCATTGCATAAACACCTGAAATTATGGTGCTTATAAGCATTTTAACAGTTTTGAAACATTCGTCCGTAAGCGAAGTATTTTCTTTACAATCCGCTATTTCTTGGATAAAAATTTTGCCGTCTGGGTCGCTTTTGTGATATTCCGAGGAAAGTATTTTTTGAAAATCTTTTGCCGCGTTTTTGAAATTTTCTTCTTCCGTTTTAGGTACAAAAACCGTTGCAACGGCTTCTCTCGGAATGGCGTTGTGCATATTTCCGCCTTCAAAACTGCTGACTTTTACGTAGTTGACGGTGTCAAAAAATCTAAACAAAAGTTTTACGGCATTAGGACGGTTTTTGTGAATGTCGCTGCCTGAATGTCCGCCCATAAAGTCGGCAACTTTTACTGAAAAACATTTATAATCTTTGCTAACTGTCTCGTATTC
Organism: Bacteroidales bacterium; assembly: GCA_016287995.1. GTDB lineage: Bacteria > Bacteroidota > Bacteroidia > Bacteroidales > UBA3824 > UBA3824. The sequence goes on along the minus strand of JAEEXW010000092.1, from coordinate 1,517 downwards.
AAGTTTTTTAGCGATATGTACATTAACGCCGCCTGCGCAGCCGATATAGAAAATATAATCTTCTTCCGAATCGAGATTGAGGAGCAGTTTTCCGCTCAGGGTATTGGGTTTGAGACCGTTTGCGCCGGTTAAGCCGGTTTCTTCGTCAACGGTGATAAGAGCCTCGATGTTAGGGTGTTGAAGGTTTTTATCTTCAAAAACTGACATTATCACTGCCACTCCTGCGCCGTCGTCAGCACCGAGGGTTGTGCCGTCAGCCTTTACAAAATCGCCGTCAATAACTGTCGAAATAGGGTCAGTAAGAAAATCGTGTTTTTTGTCTTCGTTTTTTTGCGGAACCATATCGCAATGTGCTTGAAGCACAATCGGTTGACGGTTTTCCATTCCTATGGTTGCCTTTTTTGACCAAATAACGTTGCCGGCAGAATCCTTATATGATTTGTCGGCGAATTTCTTTCCGAAATTTAATAAAAAGTCAGTAACTTTTTCCTCGTGTTTTGACGGTCGGGGAATCAGTGTGATTTCGCGGAAATTTTTCCAAAAAATTTCCGGTTTTAATTTTAATATGTTTTCGTTCATTTTTTTCTCTGAATTTTCTGCAAAGTTAGTAATTATCACGGAAAATTTCTACTAATATTTATTAATTTTGGTAAATTTGGCTTTTTATATAAAAATTTTAATAAATTTGCAAGGAGAAAATTTTAAGTAAGGTAATGAAGAAAATTACGTTAATATTTTGTATATTAATATGTTGCGGTTTTTTGAGGGCGCAGGATACTACGGTTTTCCATTCTGTTATGGACGATTTTAACCGCTGTTATGATAGTGCTCTTACTTCGGAAACTGACAGTTTGAAAATAAAATATGCTTTGTCTGCGGCGGATATTTTGGAAAAATCGCTTAACAAAAAAGGCGTTTTCGGATATAATTTTTATAAAATAAAAAATCTTTCTTCCGTTGTTTCCTCTGACGGGAGAGTAAGGGTTCTAACTTTTGGAATTGCTTTAAATTCAGGACGTTACGCTTATCACGGTTTTATACTTTATTTCAACGGAAAAACTGTTAGGTCAACAAGGCTGAAAGAGGCTGATAAAGAGGGGCTTGACCTCTCTCATGCTGACATGCAGTCTCAAAATTGGTTCGGGGCGGTCTATTACGAAATCAATCGTTTTGGAGACTCCAAGCACCCTGTTTACGCGCTTTGTGGTTGGGACGGTGCTGATATGTTTGTTAACCGCAAAGTTTTGGAGCAGGTTGTTTTTACGCCTTCCGGTACGCCGAGGTTCGGGGGAAAATTTCAGAACGAAATTTCCGCCGACAATACGCGCCTTGTTTTCACTTATACTGAGAAGGCGGCAATGAGTCTTTCTTACGACAAAAAAATGAAGGCAATAATCGGCGACCATCTTAACGCTCCGCCGCAATTTAGAGGCAATCCTCGGTTTTATGGACCGGATATGACTTTTGACGGTTTCTATTACGAGGGCGGGCGTTGGCATTATATCGAAGACGCGGAC